>JADHVE010000056.1 GCA_016784195.1 Candidatus Woesearchaeota archaeon
AGATGGAAGTCAGGATTCCACACATCAACCATTATATAGATTTTATCATGGAGCTAATGACGATCATATTGTTGGTTTTTTAAGTGATGTTAACCTAATGAATACAAAAGGATATACTAAAGAGCATTTAATAGGGTGGGTAATACCTTATACAACTGGAACGAATCCTTTAGATGTAATTTGTATTAATTGCGGTGGTACTACTTTTGGTGGTACTACTGGTGGTCCTGTTGGTGGTGACGGTGGCGGTGTTACTCCTACTTCTAATTCAAACAGTAACACTGGGTTTGTTAGTGGACTTATAAATGGATTCCTTGGGCTTTTTGGATTGGGTAATTCTCCTACTGATACTAATACTGATAATGATAATCAAGGATCCGCTGTATCAGTTGCTATGTCTCAGAGTGATAATTCAAATGAAGCCGATAATCCTGGTACAGGGAGTATTGGTGCCTCCGGTGGCACAACTGGTGGTGCTAGTGATGGTGGTAGTAGTCCTGATGCTAGCGTTGGCGAATCATGTTTTGTTAAAGGAACGAAAGTGCTTTTAGTTGATAATTCGTGGAAGTCGATTGAAGATGTAAAAATTGGAGATAAAGTAAAAGGAAAAAATGGTTTAATTAATAGTGTCGAGGGTTATATAAGGCCAATAATCGGAACAAGGAAAACATATATTTTAAATGATAAAATTGAATTTACGGGTGACCATCCGTTCTTAGGAAAAGATGGTATTTGGAGAGTGGCTAATTTAGAGTTGTTTCTTGAAATTGCTAGTTCTCCTAGAAAACAATTAAATCCTATTCAGATGAAGGTTGGAGATATCTTATTAACAAATAAAGGATATGAAGTAATTAAAGTACTTGAAATAAATCCGGATAGACCTGAGTCTGAAATAGTTTATGATTTAGAACTTGATGGTGATAGTACATATACTGCCAATAATTTTATTGTACATAATTGTTGATAATGAAAATTAAATAGTTCGGTTCTTTTAATTTTTTCTAAATATTTTTAAACCAACATTATCTTTCAATTGAATATAATAAATCAAATTTACCTTTTGAAAAAACAGAAGATGATTTCTTCAAGTGATATTATACTGGAATAAGGTAATACAATCAATTCTGATGGGATCATTGAAAAATAAAAAATAAAGGCCTTTTATTTTTCAAAATTGCTGAGAAAGTCATTAAAAAATCTATAATTGCCGAGCCTAAAACGAAAATTAACCAATGTATTTATGCTAAATCAATTTCATTAATAATAAATCTTCTGTTAGTTAATAAAAACAATAATCAGAATAATAAAGAACTACCCTTTTCTATATCTCGAGACTTTTGTCGTATCAAGGGAGGTTAATGTCAGTATTTCATCCTGAATATGAAATTTTTCCTCGAATGTTCTTTCAAGGTTCATGTTCGATTCTACTTTAGAATAGATGATACTGTCTTTTGTCAATTTATAATTCCCATTAGCTGTTAACTCACCCAATGAGAAAGAAAAAGTTCTGTCTTCATTAAATGTTGTTTTAGCTGTATAGAAGTTTTCAGCGAGCTTGTTATTATCAATGCTAAACATGCCATTCCATGTTCCTAAAAGTGGATTCTCTTTTGAACTGCAGCCTGCAAGAAGAAACATTCCACAGATTAATAATAAGACTATCACACTCTTTTTCATAATATCACCTTAACCATGGTTATTTTATTATTGAAATATAAATGTTTTGTTTTTTATATTTTTTTATGCTATTTGATTAAGATTAGAATGCAAAGCTAAGCCTAATCTGCTTTTCAACATCTTTTAAATCAAACAAATAAGAGTTCTTTGAATCAAGAAATAAAATATTTAAGAAATAATTTCAACTAATTTTCGATTAATCATACAAAAAACAAAATAATAAATACTACCTGAATTGACTATAGGGGTAAAAGAATTATAAACTATGAAACCATTAATCTGCTTAGGGATTGAATCAACAGCCCATACTTTTGGAGCTGGCATTGTAGCGAGCAAAGGAAAAGTTTTGGCTAATGTTAAAGATACTTATACAACTGAAAAAGGAGGCATACACCCGAATGAGGCTAAGGAGCATCATTTAAAAGCTGCTGATGATGTTATTTTACAGGCAATTGATGATGCTAAAATAAAAAGTGATGAGATCGATTTAATCTCTTTTTCTCAAGGTCCTGGTTTGGCTCCCTGTTTAGTTGTTGGTATGGAAAAAGCAAAAGAATTAAGCAGGAAATTAAAAAAGCCTTTAGTTGGAGTTAATCATTGCATTGCGCATCTTTCTATCGGAGAATTGCTGACTAAATGTAAAGACCCTGTGCTGTTGTATGTTTCCGGGGCTAATACTCAGGTAATTGCTTATGAAGCTGGAAAATACAGAATTTTTGGAGAAACTTTGGATAATGGCTGCGGTAATTTTCTGGATGGGTTTGCTAGGCATTTAGGCTTTGGGTTTCCTGGAGGACCGAAGATTTATGAGCTGGCGCTAAAAGGGAAAAATTTTATTGAGTTGCCTTATGTAGTCAAGGGCATGGATGTGAGTTTTGGGGGAATTCTGACTAATCTAAAGCAGAAAATTGATTCCGGGAAATACAAAAAAGAGGATTTGTCATATTCCTGCCAGGAGACTGTATTTGCAATGCTGGTTGAGGTTGCTGAGAGGGCTATGGCGCATTGCAATAAGCATGAGCTGTTATTAGGTGGAGGGGTTTGCTGCAATAACCGGCTTAAGGAAATGGCAGGGATAATGTGTAAAGAGAGAAATGCAGAATGCTTTATACCTGAGAATGAGTTTTTAGTGGATCATGGAGCAATGATTGCATGGCAAGGTATTTTAGAGAGAAATAAAGCGACAAAAAAGATAAGCAGTATAGATATTAAGCCGTATGAAAGAACTGATGATATCAAAGTTGACTGGCGCTGAAGTTATTTTTGTTCGTGTGCTTTTTCAAACTTCTTTTCTTCATCTGGAGTTAATTCTTCAAATATTGTTCCGCAGTCTCTGCAGACTATCTGCTGCTTTTCCTCATTAAAATGCACATTATTGCTGCCGCATTCAGGGCATTCATTTTTTTTGATTATTTTTTTTGCCATTTTCATAAAAAAATTTTTTATTTTTGCTTTAATATCTTTTTTAATATATCTTCCTTGCCTTCCCACACTAATACTTCCTTTAAGACTTCTTCTATTGTTTCTACAGGTACTATCCGGATATTTTTTAATTTTTTTGAATCTATGATGATGTCTTCAAAGTTGGCTTTTGGAACTATGACATTTTTTATTCCTGCCTCGATTGCAGCCTCTACTTTTGCAGTTACTCCGCCTATAGGGAGAACATCACCTCTAACAGACAATGAGCCGGTCATTGCAGTGTTCTGTTTTACTGGTATTTTTTTGAATGCGGAGAAAAGGGAAGTTGCTACTGCTACAGAAGCTGAGTCTCCTTCTACTCCTTCATAGGTTTGAAGAAACTGGACATATAAATCATAGGTTTCCTTTATGTCTTCCCCGAAGTATTTTTTTATTATCGCTGAAACGTTTTTTATCGCCTCTTTTGCAATTTCGCCTAATTTGCCTGTTGCAATAATCTCAGATTCCTGGCCTCCAGGGGTTACTTCTGATTCTATTGGCAGGATTATGCCTGAAAAAGGAGGTGTTACTCCCATGACAGCCAAGCCGTTGACTCTTCCTACTTTTTGCCCTGTAGTCAGTATTACATTATAAGCTTTTTTTTGCTTAATGTACTCATCTGCTAACTGCTGTTCTAAGGTTCTTGCAACCTTTCTGGCATTGACAACATGCTCTTTTTTCACGAGTTTTGCCTTTTCTCCTAAAGCTAAATCTCCTGCTGCTCTTATTAAGCCTCCTAAATCTCTGAGCCTTAAAGTTAAATGACCTTTTCTGTTAGCCCTTCTTTTTGCCTCTTCTATGATTTCATCTACTGCTTCTTTTGCAAAATGAGGGATTTTTTTATCCTTAGCAATTTCCTGCGCGACAAAAACAGCTATCTTGCCCCGGTTTTCTTCAGTATTATCTATAGTCTCTTTCATATAAACTTCATAACCATAACCCCTTATTCTTGACCTTAGGGCTGGATGCATATTTTTTACTGTTTCTAAATTTCCAGCAGCAATTAAAACAAAGTCGCATGGCACAGGCTCGGTTCTGACCATAGCTCCTGCGCTTCTTTCACTCTGGCCTGTTATGGAAAATTTTTTTTCCTGCAACGCCGATAATAATTCCTGCTGTGTAGCTGCATGCAAGGTTGCTATTTCATCTACAAATAAGACTCCTAAGTGTGACTTGTGTATCATCCCTGCTACAACACGCTCATGGGCCGGAGTTCCAAGGCCTCCTGACTGGAAAGGATCATGAAGTACATCTCCGAGAAGAGCTCCAGCATGAGCTCCGGTTGCATCACTGAAAGAAACCTGTTTTTTCTTGAAATTATCTACAATAACTTTTGGAATGATTGTTTTCCCCCCTACATTCATTCTCTTTCCTACTGAAAGTGAAAACATGAAGAATCCTACTAAAATGATTATGGCGATTGTTGAAGTGGAAAAGATCATCGCATTTGCTGTTTCGCCTAACTTAAACGGGTTGCTTCTCCATACCCAGAATGCCCAGATTCCTAAAATTAAAATTATTATTAAAGAAAAGATATTTTGGTTGTTTAATTTACCCATGCCCTGAATTCTTGCCTTTGCCACTAAATCCCGGCCCTGGCCTGCAGGAACGGTTCTTATTAATGGCATATTTTCATCATTGGGGTTAGGAAAAGAGATGATATCAACCAGTTTTTCCTTTGGCAGCATCTCTGCTAATGCCAAGCCCAGCATGCTTTTTCCAGTTCCAGGTTCTCCTATCAATAAGACATGTCTTCTTTGCACTGCTGCTTTTTTAATAACATTAACAGCTTCATCTTGCCCAATAACCTGCTCTGCTATGGTTTTAGGCACTTTAATGTCTGCAGTTGTCTTAAATTTAACACTTGCCATAATGCTTTGAAGATTATATAACTTTAAAAAGCTTTTGTTTAACTTTAGAATAAATAAAAAGACTATTAGTTCAATAAAAACATCCAATAAAAAAATTTCATTTAAAAAATAATCATTATTTAATCTTACTAAAATAATAATCATGATTTTCTTTTGAAGAGCTAAATAAATACGAAAATCCACTAATGTTGTTTTTATATATATTTAGTAAAAAACATAATGGCAAAAAATAATTTAAAAACAAAACTTTAAATACTACAAAACCAAATAAAAATTAAAATGCAGGAAAAAATACACCAGATTCTATTTACTGAAGATGAAGTTACATGGCAGAGCATGATCTATGATCTAGTGAAAACAGAGCAGATGAACCCCTGGGATATTGACGTTAGTTTATTAACTCAAAAGTATATAGGGATGATCCAGCAATTTAAAGAGCTTGACTTCCGGGTTTCAGGAAAAGTGCTTTTAGCAGCTGCTATTTTATTAAAGATAAAATCTAACAGGCTGGTTGGCGAAGACTTAATTGAGTTTGACAGGCTGATTGCGGGCAATGAAGAAGAACTGCTCGGTGATTTTGAAGAAGCTGTTGAATATCCTGGTATAGAAGAAGAAAAGCCAACTTTAATTCCAAGAACCCCTCAGCCAAGAAAAAGAAAGGTCTCAATTTACGATTTAGTTGGAGCTCTGGAAAAGGCATTAGAAGTAAAACACAGGAGAGTCAGAAATTCAATACCTCCCATGGGTGTGAGGATTCCTGAGAAGACTAGGGACATAACTCAAGTCATAAGGGAAGTCTATGGAAAAATTAAGACATTCTTTTTCAAAACCCAGGAAAACAAGCTGATGTTTTCCCAATTAGTTCCTTCTGATAACAAGGAAGATAAGATATATACTCTTATTCCTCTTCTGCATTTAGACCACCAAAGAAAGATAAATATCCACCAGGAAGTGCCTTTTGCTGATATTGAGATAATGATACATACTAAGAAAGAGTTAGATAAAGAGTTGAGTTAATTCTTGAGTCAAGTTGTGGTTTTCTGTTTTGTTTCTTATTGTTGGACTCTTCAGGAAAAACGTTTCGTAAAAAATCTTATATATTCTGGATACAAAAAGAATATAACAGGAATTCTTGATATTAAACTCAATTTTTTAAAATTCCTCAAAGATTATCCTATATTTTGGTTCAAATCCCCATAATGCTGTAACCTGCATCTACATAGATAACCTGGCCGGTTATGTTTTTGGATAAGTCTGAGCATAAGAACAATGCCAAGTTAGCAACATCATCTGCTGAGTTTAATCTTTTTAATGGCGCAGATTTTACCTGATGCTCCAGCATCTTCTCAAAACCGGTTATTCCTGACGCTGCTAAAGTTTTTATCGGGCCTGAAGAGATTGCATTTATGGTTATTCCTTTATCTCCAACATCCTGAGAAATATATCTTACGCTTGCTTCTAAGGCAGCTTTGCAGACCCCCATTATGTTGTAGTTTGGAAAGACTTTTTCAGAGCCTATGTGGGTCATAGCTATAATGCTTCCATCTTCATTCATTAGGGGATAGGTTCTTTTTGTTAATTCTGCCAATGAATAAGCGGAAACTTCATGGGCTAACTGATAGCCTCTTCTGTCAATATCAAAATATTTGCCCTGCAGATGCTCTTTTTTAGCAAAAGCAACGCTATGCACTAAAAAATCTACATTTCCGAATTCCTGCTTTACTTTTTCAAAGAAACTATCAAGCAGATTATCATCCATAACATCGCAAGGGATTGCTAAAGGATCTTTTAATAGCCCTAACAAGGGTTTGACTAAACTTTCAACACGTTCCTGATAAGCTAATGCAATTTTTACGCCGTTGTCATTAAGCGCTTTTGCAATATGCCACGCTATGCTTTGATCATTAGCAACTCCAAAAACAATTGCTTTTTTACCTTCTAAATTAAAATTTGCCATTTTTTTACCCCCTACCTTCTCTTTAATGCCCTTAAACATGGCTTTGCCTGCATGCATCTTCTCGTAGAGCTTGAATTTCAAAGGAACTTTTTTGTTTTCCATAGCTTTCGGTATTCTAATTCTGTTTAAAAAGGTTTTGAAACAGTGAAATTTCTAACGACTTAG
>JADHVE010000057.1 GCA_016784195.1 Candidatus Woesearchaeota archaeon
AGAAAGCTGAAAGATACTCTATACCTACATTTTCCGTCCCATAATGATAAAAAAGTACTTTGATGTTTATCACCCATTTAAACTAGTATCGATTGAATTAATTCAATAACTTAACTAAACTTAGGTATTTTTATTTATAAATAAAAATGTAAGGAATGTTGTTCATTTGTAGTTAGGGGGTAACAAATGAAACAATTCTTCCCAGATTAAAAGAAGTCAACAAATACTTAAACTTTTTGAAAAAGAGCTTTACAAAACCTCAATTTAGCCACTTTAAAGTACATTGGCGGTTTTATTGTACTCAATAATAAAACTATAAAGAGCATAAATGATTCAGCTAAGTTTAAAAAAGATTAAAGCAATCTTAACAGGTTTTTAACACAAGCTGAATGGGATGAAGATAAACTACAAGAACGCTATGTAAAGAAGGTAAAACATATTACGCATAGAACACAAACAAGAAAGGAGAAAAATGGCTAAACTTTTGATTTTAAATAAAAACGCAAAAGTCTAGTTACTTTAGTATTTAATATCATTCTATAGAGCAAGGATACTACACACATTTGTGTGTAGGGGAATTGCGTAACCCGAACCTTGCTTTCCTCCGTAAGTTTTTTCTACCATTTTAGATTATAATTGGGTGTGCAACGAAAATTGGCGCACGCACCCAATTTCTACATTCAAATTAGCGTGAGCTATAAAAATTTTCGTGCGCGGAGGCACGAAAAATGGAATTTGTGAAAGTTGAGTTAAGACATGACAACCATAAGGTTGGCATAAATTATTGGCATCTTGAGTGGGTAACAAAATATCGTTACCAAATGTTTTCAAAGTTTAAATACCAAAAACTTTGCGAAGCATGTATTCGCAAAGCAGCTAAGCGACATAACATTACAATCCATATTATTTCTGTTATGTCTGAGCATGTCCATATTTTAGTTACACTGCCTAAAAACATGACTGATTCAAAAGCCTTGCAGGTTTTGAAAGGCTTTTCTGCTTATGCGTTTTTTCGTAATCATCCTAAAGCAAGATTACGATACAAAGGAATCTTTCAGATTTCTTGTTCCAAAAATTTCTTTGAAATTTTTGTTATCCTAATGGGCATCTTTGGGGGCGAGGTGGTCGTGCTGTAACAGTCGGCTACAACCAGTTTTCTGATACTGAACGGTATATCTTAAATCAGGTACAGCATCATGCTGTTGCCTGAGCACAGGAAACCTGTGACTTTAGTCACAGGAGGAGGTCATTTTTATTTTAAATTTTAATTATTGACTTAAAATAAGAACACATTTAAAAATATTGCTAAAAAATCTTATAGCTTAAGAATTAATGATTTGTTTAGAATAAAATATCAGAACAAAAAATCACTTCATCTTTTTAGTGATATCCACATCTTTCCTGCATTTACCACACTGAAACCTAAGAACTTCAACTGATTTTTTTTTGCCGGATTCTTCATTTAGCTTTTGCACTTTCTTTCGGATGAACGGAATCTGCGTTTCACCTTCATTCTTGCAATGCGGACAAGTATATATAATGTTGACAGTCAATCCGTGTTCATACTCTTCTTTTTCAACAGTATAGCTGCATTCCGGACAAACATATTCTTTTGCCCTGATTTTTGGTTTGCCTGTTTTCTCATCTTTTGGCTTACCCATCAGCCCTTTATTACATTTAGGGCATTCCTTCTTTAGTGCCCATGCTTTTGCCTCTCCTTCCTCACCTATACCTCTAAAAGTATAATAAATGCATTCTTTTGTGCTCTCAGGTTCCTTTAAAGAAATTCTATTCACCTTTTTTTGTTTTTAATTATTTGATTTATCCTGGTATCTTTGATTCTCATTGGATTTTTTATTATTATCTATTTTAATGATACTTTTTTATTTATATTCGTCTTTCATCTCCAAAGTTTTTAAGTCATACTTATGGCCGCAGAAATGCTCTATCACTCCTCTGTCTTTTCCTGCCTCCAGCTCTACCTCGTAATAATAAAGGTTTGAAAAAACAACATCTCTCTGAGTTATATTTATCGATGCTGCTTCTTTAGGATATTTATCAATAAATTCCTGCAAAATTTCCAAAGTCTCGTAGCCTTTCTGTGCAGAGATATTTCTCAGGATAGATGAGTTGACAATTACAGGCAAGGATTTACACCCAAAACCCTCCCTGGTGCTTGCCTTTACCCCTTGCTCCCAGGCCTTTAAATGGATTATGTTTGCTTCTAAGCTTTTCATATTATAATCTGAAAATAGCTTAAAAGATTCAGGAGCATTAACACTCATTTCAATAACCTCTTTTAGCTCATTACGCATTAAAACAGCATTCTCAATTGTTCCTGGCATAGTCTTTAAATCAACGCTGTATTTCTTACTTATTTTATCTACTTGATTTATCCCCCCATTAAAAGAAATGATTTCAGTGCTGCAGCCTACTACCAGCAATAAAACAAGCAATGTTAAACAATAGTTTATTTTTGTTCTGTTTTTCATTTTATTCTTCTCTTTTAATTTCTATACTGACTGCTTTTTCATTAACTCTTATATATCTCGGGCAGATAGTATATTGATGTTTGTTTTTTACGCAATAATCGATTATTTTGTTTTTCTCTTTCTCATCAGCAAACTTGACAATCACATTAATGCCCTTCTTACTTTCATGTAGGATTTTATACCCCTTTAAATCTTTTTTTATTTTTTTGTTTATTTTCTCAAACAGCCTGTATCTTTTCCCAGTATTTTTTAGTTTTTCATATAATAATGGAAGATATTTCTCTTCAAAACCCTCAGTATTAAAGATTTCCTTGGATTTATTAAAATAGTCTTTTTCCTTAGCAGACAAAAAGCCCCCATAGCCTGCATTAACTGGCTTCCACTTGCCAAAACTCCCAACAATGATATCTGCATAATCCCCCTCACATAAATCAGAGCCAATACTTCCTGTAGCATCCATTATAACCATGCAATTGTTCTTTTTGCAGATTTCATAAATTTCCTTCATCGGCTGCTCAGCAAAATATCCAGCAGGGTTTGCATAAATTAAGCAATTAGCACCTGTAAAAAACCCGCTGGGTTTTTTGGCATTCTCAGAAATTTTCTTTGAAGATTTCTGGCATTTTATTTTATTTCTTAAATCTTCTATTTCAATAACTCCATAATCTGTTTTAATTTCAACTGCTTCCATCTCCAGCATTTTAGGGTATTTAAGATAAGTAAACCAGCCACCCTGATCTGGGACTAAAACTGCCTTCTTATCTGAACTAAGCTTTCTTGCGCAGTGCAAGGCAGCAAAAATAGCAGTATTTCCTCTGGAGGTTAATTCTATATAGTCATGTTTTGTATACTCCTTCAATAACCTATACACCTTCTCTTTCATAAAAATTGAAAAAACCTTTAAATATATAAAGATTTACTAAATCTGGATGGAAGATTATTACAGCCAAATTTCAAAAAGTTATAACGAACTTCATAAGGAGGAGCAGCTGAAAAAACTAGCAGTAATAAAAAAAAATATAGAAATAAAAAACTCTGATCTGCTGTTGGATGTAGGCTGTGGCACAGGAATCTCTTCTCAGTTTAACTGCAAAGTTATTGGTATAGACCCGTCTATAGGATTACTACGATTAAATAAAAAAAGAAATAAAATTCTGGCTAAAGCAGAAAATCTTCCATTCAAAAATAATGCTTTTGATATAGTTGTTTCAGTAACAGCTTTGCATAATTTTGATAATATTGAAAAAGCATTAAAAGAAATAAAAAGAGTAGGAAAAAATAAGTTTGTTTTTTCGGTTTTAAAGAAAAGTAAAAGAATAAGTCGGATAAAAACTCAAATAAAAAAAAATTTCAAAATAAAAAAAATGATTGAAAAAGAGGAAGATATCTTATTTTTTTTAAGAAACAAAAATTATATAAACAATTATGATTAAGAAAATAAAATGGAAAGTGAAAAAGTAAAAGAGCTCGCAGAAACACTAAAAAACCAGGGCTTAGCTGCTTCTATGTATGAAGCTGTGGAAAAAGCAAAGCTGATTATAGGTGACGAAGAAAAAATTGAAAAAACAGAAGAGCAAAAGGAAAAGCTAAATCAGGAGCAGCAAAAAAAAGTTGAAGAGCAAAAATATGAAAAAAAAGGTTTTTTTGAAAAAATAAAAGATAAAACAATGCATAATCATCCTAAAGATGCAGAAAGATTTCAGCAGCCTGACTACAATATCTCAAGGGAAGAAATAACGGTAAATGAGTTAATGAAGGATTTGGGAGTAAATCCTGATGAAGTAAAAGAGATTGAAAAAGAAAGAGTTGAAGAAAAGGCAAAAATCCTGAAAGAAGAGATCAGAGACCAGGAGATGAAAGAAGAGCAAAATATCCTCAATTCTCCGGGTTCAAAAGATAATGATTCTGAAGAGAAAGTCAGAGAGTTAAAAGAAAAAATCAGGTCTATAAAAGAAGAAGCTGAAGCATTAGAAGAAGAAAGATAAAGTATGTACTAGGATATATCTGTTACAATACAATAATGTTTATATAAATAATACTACTCTATAATAACAATTGAGAGATTAAATGAAAAAACTTTTATCCATTTTTTTCCTGGTATTGGCAGTTTCTATAGTTTATGTTAGTGCAGCGCCTAATCTTGGAATGGCTCCTTCAAGCATATACCTTGGAGAGTCAAACAGAAATAACACTATAACATCAACATTTACAATTGAAAATACAGGCAATGTATCTTTGACAAGCATAATCCCGTATTCCAGTTTCAATGTAGAATTTAATGCTACTAATTTAAATTTAACAGTAGGTGAAAAAGCAGTGATAAGATTTAATGTAACCATTCCTAAAGAAAGCTCAACCGGAAATGTAACATTGGGCAATATTTATTTTAGGTCTGTTGAGTACAACTCATCAAATTTTCCAGTAACAGCCGTAATAAAAGGGGGCTTGATTATTGAAGATTTGGATGTAACTTTAACACGCCCTGATGGAAGGTCTGAAACTCATACTGATGTTATTAATGGCGCTAATCTTGACTTTGGAGACGAAGATAAACACGAGATAAGGCCCGGATCAACCCTGCAGTTTGACTTTAGGCTAGAAAATCTTTTCCTAGACGATGAAGACATTGAAATAAAGGATGTTTCTGTTCTTGTAACAATAATAAGTATAGACGACGAGGAAGACATAGATGAAGAGTCAGAGGACCTAGATATCAAGCCGGAAGCAAAAGAAGATTTTACAGTTACATTAGACATACCATTAAAAGTAGAAGAAGGGGATTACGATATTGAGATATTGGTAAAAGGGGAAGACGATGATGGCATAGAGCATAACATTGAATGGACTCTCGAAATGAGGCTTGAAAAAGAAAGCCATGACATCTATATTGAAAGTCTGAGTTTAACAAAAGATAAGCTGATATGCTCAGGAATTACTTCCTTAAAAACCAAGATATTTAATTTAGGCAAAAGTGACGAAGATGATGTAAAAATTGAGGTTAAAAATGCAGACCTGGAATTAGAGTTTGAGGAAAAAGGAATAACTTTATCAGAAGACCCTTACGATGAAGACAGTGAATATTCAAAAACCATACCAATAATGATTGATGAAGGCACAAGTGCAGGCACTTATTCTCTGGATTTCAATGTTTACATAAAAGGAGTTGTTTTATTAAAAAATAAAAAAATTGATTTGGTGATTGAAGGCTGTAACACAGAAGAAGAAGAAACAAAAGAAGAAGTAACAGAAGAAAAAAATGAAATTATAATAGAGAATATCGCAGTAGGAGAGACAAAAGAAGAAAAGGAAGAAACAACAATACCTATCTTAGGCCAAAAAACAACTACAACAGAAGAAAAGCTTGTTTCAGGTAAGACAATCATCATTATCTCAATAATTGCAACAATGGTCATAATAACCGGAATAATAGGCGTAGTTTTAATGCTTAAGACTTCTAAACATTGATTTAGTTCTTTTTTATTTTATTAGTAGAGTTGCCTGATGTTAGTTTCAATTGAGAAAAAACCCCTTACTTCTTAAAATCTTTTTGAACTTCCTTCACTTTATCTTTATCAACTTCAAAGAATATTCCAATATATCCACATTTAGTACATTCACATAGATTATTAACCATTGAAGGAATATTAATCATAGATGGTGTCCCTTTTAATGGATTTGCAAATTTCCATTTTGTACTTCCACATTTAGGACATAACTGTACTGAATCTTTTGTCATATTGATTAATATCCCTAACTCATATATAAATTTGCCGGGGCTTTTTCTTAACTCTATAGACGTAATCCAACCCTACCTCATAGGGTTCGGAGAAACTAATGGGAATTCTGATGTTAGAATCAATCAGAAATCGGTGCCAAATTGTAAGGGGGCAAAAGGTTTAAAAGAATATGGACATTCTCCAATATTAAAGAGGTGTTATTAACCTCAAATATTTCTTGAGGACAGAAGATGGCAATAGATATAATTATTAGAAACTATGAATCAAAAGATCAAGAGAGAGTGTTAGCTCTAATTCCAGAATTAGATACTGAATTAAGCAAAAGATTTGATATAAATCCATCTCCTGAAGAAGGAATTAAATATTATAAAGAACATTACCTCCGAGAAAATACAAAATATTCTACATTTATTGCCTCTAAAGATGAAAAAATTGCTGGTTTTATTATTGGCCATCCAACCGTTGATATGGCTGAGATTGATCACTTAGATGTATTACCCATTTCTTCTGATTGGCTTCCAGATGATTATTATGTTGCCATGACTTTTGTTTCACAATCATATCGAAATCAAGGTATCTCAAAAGAACTTAAGATCAAACTTGTAGAATATGCTAGAGAATGTGGGCACAAAGAAATTTGGAGTTATGTTGGAAAATGGAATGAACATTCTGTTAAGGCAAACAGATCATTAGGATTCCAAGAACAGGAACAAGATAAAAGATATAGATTTTCCCTTAAGTTATAACCTTTTGCCCTTTCTTCTTTTACTTAGTTGAACTTCGTTATATATTTACGGCTGACTTAGAAACTGTCCCTTTGGCTGGATTTATTTGGGGAGTATGCTATTTATATCCTGCATCAAACAGGCTTTCTACCAAGAAAACAAGCTAAACAAT
>JADHVE010000058.1 GCA_016784195.1 Candidatus Woesearchaeota archaeon
CTTCGCAAAGTTTTTGGTATTTAAACTTTGAAAACATTTGGTAACGATATTTTGTTACCCACTCAAGATGCCAATAATTTATGCCAACCTTATGATTGTCATGTCTTAACTCAACTTTCACAAATTCCATTTTTCGTGCCTCCGCGCACGAAAATTTTTACAGCTCACGCTAATTTGAATGTGGAAATTGGGTGCGTGCGCCAATTTTCGTTGCGCACCCAATTATAATCTAAAATGGTAGAAAAAACTTACGGAGGAAAGTAAGGTTCGGGTTACGCAATTCCCCTACACACAAACGTGGGTAGTATCCTTGCTCTATAGAATGAAAAAAAAATTTTATTTAACTACAGCTATCGCATATCCAAATTCATCTCCCCATTTAGGGCATGCTTTGGAGATACTCCAGTCTGATGTAGTTGCACGTTTCAATAGGCTGTTAGGCAAAGATGTTTTTTTCCAGACAGGAACTGATGAGCATGGGACTAAGAATTTTGAGACTGCTAAGAAAGAAGGAAAGGATGTTAAAGAATTTCTTGATGTGAATGTTGCAGTTTTCAAAAAATTATTCAAAAAATTAAATATTTCTTATGACCAGTTTATCAGGACAACGGACAAAAAAATCCATTATCCCGGAGCTGTTAAGCTTTGGAAAGAGTTAGCTAAATCAGGAGACATTTACAAGAAGAAATACAGGGGTTTGTATTGTTCAGGGTGTGAAGCGTTTAAGACAGAAAAAGAGCTTGAAAAGGGAAAATGCCCGAACCATCCTACAAGGGAAATAGAAACTGTTGAAGAAGAAAATTATTTTTTTAAGCTTTCCAAGTATAAAGATGAGATTTCAAAGAGGATAAAATCTGATGAGTATAAGGTAATCCCCCAGGTAAGGAAAAACGAAATATTGTCTTTCTTAAAAACCGCAAAAGACATCAGCTTTTCAAGGCCCAAGGCAACTTTGCCATGGGGAATTCCTGTTCCGGGAGATGATGAGCAGATTATGTATGTGTGGTGTGATGCTTTGTCTAATTATATTACTGGAGCGGGCTATGGGGCAGATGAAAAGAAATTTAAGAAAATATGGCCTGCAGATGTTCATATAATCGGAAAAGACATATTAAGGTTTCATGCTGCGTTTTGGCCTGCTATGCTGATTTCTGCAAAAGTTCAGCTGCCTAAAAAGCTGTTTGTTCACGGATTTATCCTATCAAGGGGAGCCAAGATGTCTAAGTCAGAGGGCAATATAATTGAGCCATTTGAACAGATAGAAAAATATGGTGTTGAGCAGTTCAGGTTTTATATGCTCGGAGCTATGTCTCTTGATGGTGATGGGGAGTATTCTGAAGAGCTGGTAGTAGAGAGAGTAAATTCAGAGTTGGTTGGAAATCTAGCAAATTTCTGCTATAGAGTTTTGTCTTTTACTAACAAAAACTTTAATTCTGAAATTAAAGGGATAGATGATAATTTGGTTATCAATAAAATAAACAAAAAGATAGATGAAATAAAAAAGGCTTATGAAGAGTATGACTTCAAAAGAGTAATTGACGGGATTATGTCTATTTCTGCATTAGGCAACAAATATTTTCAGGATAATGAGCCTTGGAAGTTGATCAAAGATGATAACAATAAAGCTCAGAAAATATGCGGCTTGTGCGTTAATATAGCTAAGAATCTCTCAATTTTAATAAGCCCGATACTACCTGAGTTTTCTTCGGAACTGCAAAAACAGATGAATCTTAAGGATTTAAAATGGAAAGATCTGAATTTCAAATTAAAAACCCATATAATCAATGAATCTAAAATTTCAATAAGAAAAATTGAAATCAAAGAGGAAGAGGAGTTTCCCTTAAATCTTAAAGTTGGTAAAATAATAAAGGCTAAAGAACATCCGGATGCTGATAAGCTCGTAGTGCTGGATATTGAGCTAGGCAGAGAAAAAAGGCAGTTAGTTGCGGGATTAAGAAAGTATTATTCAAATGACGAATTAACCGGAAAAAATGTTATTATTGTTGCAAACTTAAAATACTCAAAATTAAGAGGCATAGAGAGCCAGGGAATGCTGTTGGCATCAGAAGATGATGGAGTAGTTGGTTTGTTGACTGTAAAGAATGCTAAAACCGGCGATTCTGCTTGTTTTGGCAACCTGAAAAATTCAAACAAAGAAATAAGCTTTGATAATTTTTTAAAAATGAAAATAACTGCTAAGGATGGCAAGGTGTTTTGTAATAATAAAGAACTGAAAATTAATAATGAATCTGTTTCTATTGAGAAAGTGAAGAATGGAAAAGTAAGGTAATTAAATAATAAATTTTATTTAGCCAATAAACACATTATAAAACCATCTGGAAAATCAAAAAATGTTTCAAAACCAGCAAAAAAAAATGTTTTTTCTGGGCTTTGAAATTTTTACGAAATTTCAAAACCTTTATATATAAGTATGATAAATAGTATAAATATTATAAATCATACTTTTTAAAACTATGCCAAAAGGAAAAATAACAAAATCAAAGCTGTGCATAACTATGGATGCTGGATTGGTTGAATTTCTAAGTAAAGAATGTGGAGACAGGACCATGAAAATATCCAACTATATTGAAAAATTGGTTAAACTAGGATTAAAGAATGAAAAAAATAAATAAAAAAAGCCAGGTTACTGTATTTATTGTTGTAGGCTTATTGATTTTAGTAACTATCTCTTTAGTTTTTTATCTCAATTCACGGGCTGGGAAATCTGATTCTGAGAGGGAGGCTTTAGAAGAACAACCGGAGTTTGCAGGGCAGACTCAGCTGAAAGATTATGTTGACGGATGTATAAGGCCCGCTGTTCTGCAGGGTTTGGAAATTATGAGGCTTCAGGGAGGATATGTGAATATTCCCTCACATGTAAAAACTATGCCTGTAAAAGACAAGGAGAACAAGCAGGTTAAAATTGTAGATGACAGCAAAAGGGTTGTTGTTGATGTTAATGGGCCTGGAAATGAAGTGCCTTACTGGATTCTAAAAGATACTTTGGCTGTTCCTTCCTTATCTTTTATGGAAAATGAGATTGAAATGTACGTAACTGAAGAGGTTGGAAAATGCGTGAATGATTTTAAGCCTTTCAGGGAGCAAAACTATGAAGTGGTATATGGAGATATAACCACTAATGTTGATATGGAGAAGGCAGTTATTGTGAGTATTAATCTTCCAATTACATTGGAAAAAGATAACCTAAAGATTGATGAAGAGAATTTTGTTTATACGGTTCCTGTAAATATGCGCCTTATTTCAAAGATGGCTTCTGATCTAACTTTGTATGAGGTTGCTTATAATTATCTTGAAGAGCATACTCAAAGCTTAATATCATTGTATTCAAGAATTGATGAAAAAAGACTGCCCCCAATTGGGCAATCAGAAACTAATTTTGACTGTAATCAGGTTAATTGGGAAAAGAAAGATGTAGAAGAAATGCTAAAAGCGGTTTTTAAAAAGAATTTTCCTCATTTAAAAGTTAAAGGAACTGGCTATGATCTTCCCTTAACACAAGATCCAATGTCTAAGGGAGTTTATGAAAGCTTTATCCATACACTTTTTGACGGCAATTATTCCAAAGTTAAGGTAAATTTCAGCTACAGGTCTGAGTGGGAGTTTATAGATTATGATATAAATCCAAGCCAGGGAGAATCTTTAATTCCACATACTTCAAGGCAGAGCAAGATACCTATGGTTGGGCTGATATGTGTTATGGACTATTCGTTTAAGTATACTTTAGATAGTCCTGTTCTTGTTGAGGTTTATGAAGAGGATTCTGCGATAATAGATCCTACGGCCAATGTTTATTTTGAAAACAGAGGATTCAAATTCCAGTTTTTATTAGACAGTTATATCTGCGGAAACCAGAAAAGAGAATGTACTGGAAAGAATGTAGTTGAAATTGATGAGGCATCAATAGCTGAAGAATTAGGGGTTACTTTGCTGCCTGAGTCTTATTTTTGCGATGCTAAGCAAAGACTTAGCGGCGAGGTTACTGTCAATACTTATGACTCTTTAAATGGAGGGAAGTTGCCCGGAGTGGATGTTTTTTATTATTGCGGCAGTTACCAGAATGACTGTTTTATGGGAAGAACAGACTCTAATGGCGTTTTGAAGAGCAAGTTTCCTTATTGTGTTAACGGGAAGATTTATTTCATTAAGAAAGACTATTCTGAGCAGAAAAAAGAACTGACAATCAATGATGGAAATGATAAGTCTTTGGATTATAAAATAAGTCCCTTGAAGGATTTTAGTGTTGATATAAAGAAAATTTCTTTGAAAAATTATGTGAGAAATTATCATGAAACTGGCTCATTAGACATTCAGAATTCCTTACTTGATTTTGAAAGCAGTGAAAAAGCAATAATAATAGCAAACGGCCATAATATGATAAGCTATATGCATCCTTCTGAGAACTCTTCAGTTAAGGTTACTGAAGGAGACTATAGCCTTGATGCTTCTCTTTTTGGAGACATCAATATTGTGGAAACAGATTATGGGAAAGGGGGTGTTGCAAAGGGCTTTAAAGGGATATATTCTCTTGGAATGATTTCAATGCCATGGAGTGTTAAGCAGGAAGAGCTAGCTAAAAGCAAAATTACTTTTTATACTTTTGCTGAATACATTTCTTCGGAATTAAACCCAGGAACCTGGAGAGATATTGATGATAATATCTTAACAGATGATGGAATATCTGCAGAGCTTCTTTACAGATGTAATAAGATTAGTACAGATCCTGTTATCTGTAATTATGCCAGCTGCCAATTTATTGCAGTTGACGGCATTAATACAATTGATTTCAATGACAATGCCTATAACTGCGAAAAAGCATATCAGGTAGAGATTAAAAAAGAGCAATATAATAATTATGTAAAGCCGAAGTTTAGTTAAAAATTCATTTTAAAAAATAAAGCCGATAAAAAATTGATCATTGAAAAAACAGATAATAATAAAAAATCTAATGAAAATTAACAAAGAAAAAAACAAAAATCATATTCAAATAATTGGAATAGTGTGATAAAACCTAATAAAAAAAATAAATTAAAAAATGGATAAAAATTTTAAAGTAAACTATCTGTATTCGATTGCGTTATTTCTTAGTTTGCTAATAATTACGATTCCGTTCTATGTATCAGATGTTATTGCAGTCATTGATAAGAATTCTGATTATCAAAATAATGACCAAGAATTGATTCTAAAGAAAAAAACAGAAATGATAATTCTTTTTGCTACGGAGGATTCAGAAGTTCTTAATATATCTCAGCTTGAGGCCGGAGAGGCTTGTATTGAGAAAAATAAGAAGACCGGCGGAATAATTGACTTATTGGATAATGACATAATCAAGACCTTGGAGAAGATAGCAAGTTTAATGCAGGCAATATCTTCTGTATGGACTGCTGTTAAGGCAATAATGAGTACAGCTGCGCTTATACTATATGGGACTAAATTTGGCGCACCATTAGCTAAGAAGATTGAAACAGTACGTGATTCTGTAGATAAATTTATGCACCCAATCAATTTCATAGTTGGATGCGGATGGGCAAAATGGTGCAAAGCGCCAATTCCTGGGCTGGATATTTCTGTAGACCCTTATGAGAATATCTATGTTGCAATTGCGTGTTTGTGCCCTACAGCAGTTTTAGTGAATTTAAGAAAACTAAGAACAATTTACCAGACGTATAATTGCTGCATTGAGCAGGCTTGTACAAATGGGATAAGCACAACAGTCTGCGAAAATGAATTGGATGAACAGACCTGCATGTTTTTTGGAAAAGGAGCAATTGCATCATTTTTTATGAAGGCGATCATTGGCCTTGTTATGGGGTTTATAGCTCAGTATGTTGTGAAATGGCTGATGAAGCAGAAGATACCCCATCAAGGATCTATATTTGCTCTTGCAAACCTTCCTTTTGAGATAATAAACTTGCAGAATGCAATCAAGGATTTAGGAACCTCCTTTGCAGATCCGAATTGTGGGGATTTAGGCTTTGACAAGCTTAAAGATGAAGCAGAGGATGACTGGATGTATTCACAGGAAGCTCAGGTACAATGGATTGATACTGATGGAGATGGAGTTTTAGATGCTCTGATAAATGTGGAGACCGGAGATATATTTTATTCAAAATAAAATGAAAATAAAAAGATTCAATAAAAAAGCAAATATAATTCCTTTATTATTCGGAATTCTATTAATAATCACTGTTTTTTATTTTGGATTTTTTATGGATTCAACTGAGAATAAGATCAGCGGAGCAGTTATTGGGATGGAAAGTGTTAGCGGGATGGTTACTGAAAAAGGAATATATCAATCTACGCGGTGGGAAGATCAAGATGAATCTACGCAACAATGGTTGTTAAAACAATGGAAACAAGGAGAACCTAAGTACGAAGTCATATCTGATAGTGAATTGAAAGTTGTTGATTATACCCCTTGGACTGTTGAACAAGTCCAAGAGAAATATGGAGACCAAGCTGCTGGAGAATATAGTAAATATTCCAATAATGTTGACGGAATTGGTTCCAACCCATCTGAGACTTTTGAGAAATTACCTAATGGAAACATATTGGTAACAAAAACTCAATCAACAGGTATGGGTGATGGTTCAACTTTTAAAACCATTGAGGAAATCAATCCAAAGGGTGTGGTAGTAAGCTCTGAATTTATTTTAAATGATAAATCAGATGCTCAAAAAAAAGCAGACGAGTATCTTAAGGAAACAGGGAAAGGGGAAAAGGATATATCAGAAATAAAAATTGGAAGGTCTGTGGAAACATTAACACAGCAAAAAGCAAGCGCATTGGTTTCAAATATGTTAAGGATGCTGCTTGGAAAGTTTGGCTTTGACAAAGTCAGCGAGATATGCAAGGCAGA
>JADHVE010000059.1 GCA_016784195.1 Candidatus Woesearchaeota archaeon
ATAACATATTGTTTCCTTGTCCAATTAAAACATATTTTTTCGAAACTCTACATAATTCTCTGTACGCTTTCAAAGGATTAGGAATATGATCCAATGTTGAAATACATGAGACCAAATCAAACGCATCATCTTTAAATGGCAGTTTATTTCCTGATGTCACCGTGTATTTGATATTTGTTCCGCAAATACTTTTTAACTTCTCTTCATCAACATCCACTGCGTGTATTGTGTTAAAGATTTTTGCGAATTCCAACGTTCCTTTTCCAACACCAACATCAAGAACATTTAAAGACTTGAATTCAGAAATGTTTTCCTTTATTAGACTAATAACGCTGCGATATCTGTATGCATTACTATTATTGTCACTCATTTTTTCATAACTTTTGAAATGATCTCGGAGTTTTCTTCTATCTCTTTCCAATTAGTAATATAATTCTTAAGGACTGCTGCATCTTCCTCTGCAGATGGACTATCAGTATTATCATAAACAATTGCATCAGGTGCTTTTGCCAGGGGTGCAATCTTTCTTTCGCGATCCTTTTTATCTATATCTGCAACTATTTTTCTTCCTTCATCTTCGCTGTACTTATCTTTCTCATTTTCAGGCATTGTTTTAAAAAATCTTTTGACTTTGATGTCCAATGATGCAACAAGGAAAAATTTCCAATCTGCGTTTGGAAACATCTTTGTTCCCGTATCTCTTCCTTCGATTATAAATCCACCTTTATTTCCTATTACTCTAATTCTCTCGGTTAGTATATCTCTGAGTTCTTCAATGACTGCTATCTTTGATGCAAAATGAACTACTTCTGCCCTTTGAATTTCCTTGTCTGTTATTTGATTATCAATAATCAACTTTCCGTCTTTAAAGTCAATATCTGTACTCCTAACCAATTCAACGATTTCTTTTATTTGAGTTTCTTTGAGATGATTATCAAGAATTTTATTTGCAATGGCTCGAAAAATCGTTCCTGTTTTAAGATAATCATATCCTAATAAATTTGCAAGTGCTTTAGCAACCGTAGATTTACCAACCCATGAGCTTCCATCAATCGCTATTATAAATTTTTTATTCTTATAGCTTGTATCAACCATCTCTTAAGGTTTTCATAAGAGCTTTTTATATTTTTCTCAATTGTTCAAATAAACAAAGTCATAATGAAATAACTTAAGTAAATAGGTTGTGAAACAAACTTTGTTTATACTGAGAATAATTGATTGTTAAAACTATGGAAACAGCTTCTCAGCTTTCTTTAAATCTTCAGAAAAATCTATATCAACAAAATTATTCTCAGATATATCATATGCAAAGACTGTTTCTCCTTGGGTAATGAGATTATCAATTACTCGTGTAAGTCTTGTATCCAGACTGATTTTTGCAGCATTATTTAACTCCGCTAATAGTTTTTTGGCGCCAGATTTTGAGAATTTGGCAATACCAATAAATTCGCCGTTCTCTTCTTCAATTTTTGATTTTGCCACACACTCAATCAAACCATTTTTTTCAACGACTCTTTCAGCTTCATCCCTTAAACCATCTTTTTTTATAGCTAAACAAATATCTCCTTTTTGTGTCAATAAGTTCTTTATGATTAGAGAATCAAACAATACATCAGAATAAAAAAACATGAAACCGTTCTTGAGTTCTTCCCTTACAACCCACAAGGAAAGAGCCATACTTGAAACATCGTAAAAAGGATTGAAAATATATTTTACACCCTTATGCTTACAAAAAGTTTCAACTTGATCAGATAAATGACCTGTGACAACTGTTATATCCAAAACACCCACTTTCCTAAGTGAATCTATCTGTCGCTCAAGAATGGTTTTATTATTAACTTTCAATAAACTTTGAGGTGTATCCTTAGTTAAAGGAAGCAGTCTTGTCGCTTTTCCGGCAGCCAAAATTATCGCATTCATTTTGTATATTTAATATTGGTTATTATGTTTATAAATTTTTAGCAAGCTCATATATTTTCAACTTGAACCACTCGTTTTCTAATATAAGCACTTATTCTATCTATCGCTGCAACCATAACTACCATTATTATTAGTATAGTCAAAACTTCATGACTTCGAAATAATCTCATGCTAGTTAATAATTCCATACCAATACCACCTGCCCCAACTAAACCAAGAACGGTGGCAGCCCTAAAATTGTTTTCTAGATAGTATAAAGTATAATTTATGAATAGTGGTTTTACTTGAGGTATAATTCCCCTCATAATCATTTGAATCTTGGTGGCACCAGTAGACATTATGGCTTTTATTACTTCAGAATCAACTGTTTCGATAGACTCAGAAAAGTATCTTCCAAGTGCACCAATTACGTGTGTTGTCAAAGCCAAGACACCTGGAAATGGTCCTAAACCAACCATAGAAACAAATATCAAACCCCAAACTAGCTCATTTATTCCTCTGCAAATATCAAATAAAGTTCTTACAAGATGATATGTTATTTTATTACGATTAATATTTCGCGCTGCCAAGAATGATAATGGAAGAGCGATTAATGCTCCTAATGTTGAACCAACTATGGCCATCTGCAAAGTTTCAACAGCTTTTAGCAAAAACATTCCAAGATTAGAAAAATCTGGAGGAAACATCCTCTGAACAAAATCAATCATGTTCGGAATTCCTTCTGCAAATGCTGTAGCACTAGTATTGGTTCCAGTCAAAGCCCAATAATATACTACAACCACAATTATTCCTATAAATATGCCTTTGTATCTTTTGAAAAATGGTTTATTGCGTTCATTCATTCTTAAAAACCCGCTTTACCATATAAATACCAATCCTTTGTTTTTCCGTATATATCTACAACATCTTTTTCTGTAAGTTGGGCTGGTTCATCATCAAATACGATCTTTCCATCTCTCATACCAATTATCCTTGAAGAAAACTTCTTCGCAAAATCTAAGAAATGAAGACTAACTACGAGCGTGATATTTTTTTCCTTACAAATATTACCAAGCAAATCCATGATTTCTTTCATTAGCTTAGGATCAAGACTAGAAACTGGTTCATCAGCCAAAATTACATTGGGTTGTTGTGATAATGCTCTGGCTATCGCAACTCTTTGCTTCTGTCCTCCGCTAAGATTCATGACTTTTTCATGTGTATGCTTTGTCAAACCAACTCTTTTGAGATTTTCATTTGCAATCAAATGATCTTCTTTTGAGAATCTTCCAAAAAGAGTGCTCAGAGAATTATTGTAACTTAGACGACCATTCAACACATTGCTAAGAACAGTATTACGTTCGATGAGATTAAAATTTTGGAATATCATTCCTATCTTGCTTCTAATTCTATTAACATCATTTTTGTTAGCATTTATTATATCCTCATCGTTTATAAGAATATTTCCAGATGTTGGTTCAATTAATTTATTCATACACTTTAATAATGTAGACTTTCCAGAACCACTAGAACCTATTATAGCCACATTCTCCCCTCTACGTATATGAAGACTTACATCTCTTACAGCGTTTTCTTTTCGGTTATTATACCGATGATTCAGTTTTTTTATTTTTATCATTTTTTAATTCCTAAAAAAAATGTTAAAAAAATCATTAATTGTTTGCCGCGTCCGGATTTGATACATCCATGCCAAGTATTTCTGCAGTTTCTCTTATAACATCATAATCACTGTCAGATACTGCTTGATAACTAGAAATACCACCCCAACCATCAACTTGGTGAATGGTTTGCTGATCCATATTTAACAAGGCATCTTGTATGGCTTTTTTAAGTTCTTCAGGCAAATTACCTCTAACTGCAATTGGAGATCCAGGAATTGGTTCCGATTCGTAAATTATAACATTGGCTTCTGGATCAATTTCTCCAGCATCAACCATTCTTTGATAAACATTATCTCCGGTTGCCCCAGCATCTACCTTACCATTAGCAATAGCATATAGAACAGCATTATGGGTTCCTGCATAGTAACTTGTGCTGAAATCATTATCAGGGTCTATACCGTTTTCTATCAACATTTTTCTTGGTATCAAATTACCAGATGTTGAAGCAGGATCTACAAACGCAAAGCTTTTTCCTCTTAAATCTTCTACAGTTTCAATGCCTGTACTAACGCCAGCGACAATGATTGACTTATAAGTTGCACTTCCTGTACTTTCCTTAACACCATTAACAATTGCTTCTGCTCCAGCAACATTTGATGCTATGATATATGAAAACGGACCAAACCAAGCCATATCAATATGTTCTCCTCTCATCGCTTCTATCGCGGCTGTGTAGTCACTTGTGACTTGAATTTCCACAGGTATGCCTAGCGCTTCAGACAAATATTCTTTCACAGGTTCATAAGCTCTAATTATTTCTTCTGCATCATCTGCAGGAATAAGTCCCATTCTTAAGACTTGGAGTTGTTGTTCTTCACCAGTATTGTTTTCTCCAGATTGACAGCCTGTGATAACAAGCATTAATACTAGGAGTACTACTATCCAACTATTTTTCATTTTTACACCTCATTATTTTTTTGTCCCTTTATTTTATTTTTTATTGCTGTGCTTGATTGCTCAGGAAAGTAAGGAGTCATTATAATTCTGCCTTGAAACTCTCTTTTCAATTCTTCCAAATAGAAATCGCCTATGTGACTAGCACTTTCCATAAGTATATCTGGTTGCATAGATTTTAAATTAGAAAGGGGCGAGTATTCATCTTGTGGTACTACACAGTCCACACATTTAAGAGATTGTACTAATCTAAGTCTTTCTCTAAATTCCATTACTGGTTTTTCCTTTTTTTCCATTACGGCCTTATCTGTTAAAACACCAACTATGAGTTTATCTCCAAGAGCTTTACCATTCTCCATCTGAAGTAAATGTCCTTCATGTAAAATATCTCCACAAACATAAACATAAACTAATATCTGTTTTTTCTTTTTAGCAATCATTTTATTTCCCCTCCTTACTCCTATGAACTTTCAAAATCTTTTTAATGATATTTTTTGTTGATAGTTTATCATAAAATTCTGGTTGTACTACTTTACCGCCCGTCTTTTCGACATATTTACGTCCGGGCACATCTTTCCAATCTAATGCATGTACAAGAGTTATCTTGGCTCCTTTGAATTGCTTATGAATTTCTTTTAGATTATCAGTTGGATCCTTTTTATGTTGAACCATAACCATATCAACACATCTTAAAGAAGAGATTATTGCTTTTCTCTCTTGCAATCCTGCGACTGGTTCTTCTTTATATGATTTAATTGCTTCGTTGGTTAGAACACCACAAACGTGAAAATCTCCTAGTTTATTGGCTTCTTCTAAAAGTTTCAGATGACCATAGTGGAAAAGATCTCCTGTGACATATGAGTAAACTATATTTCGAACCTTCTCTTTTTCGACGCTAACAACATCTCCATCATTTATGCCTGAATTTTTTGGGATAGTTACACATAACTGCCCATTCGATTTATTCAACCAAACAATTTTTTTCATAGTTCACTAGTGTTACTGGTGGTTATTTATATAGTTTCTCATTCCACATTCTATAAATAAAACAATATAGAAAATTATTTGTCCAGCAACATTAACTCTTTTTTATAATAGAAAAACCATATGACGGCCTTAATCAAAAATATGGGTATTATAATCATCAAGATATAATCAAGGATTAAAAACATCGGACCGATTACAAAGAACAGCACTTTAATATCCGACCCACTTACAGGATCTCTTAAACCTTTTTTAAGTAACCACCCCTTTATTTTACCTATGAGTCCTGTTTGACCCAAATTATCTTTTGAAATTCTTCGTTCATAATTCTTCTCACCCATTAGTTGTAGAGCAACATTGCTTTCAAGATTGTGATGAAATTTGATGAACAACATTACACCACCTAAAAGAAGCCAGACGTGATTACCCGTATAGAGGAAATATCCATACCCAAGCGTAATTGCCGCAATAGATTGGCCCCACACATCAATGTACGAATCAAACCACGCCCCAAACTTAGAAGACTTATTTTTCAATCGAGCAATTTTGCCATCCACGGCATCCAGAAGTATGCCTAAATAAAAGAAAACTGCACCCCAAAATAAATGCCATGGCAAATTTGCCGTCAGGAAGAAATATCCACAGAAAATATAAAATAATCCACTTATCGCAGATATTGTGTTAGGAGAAATATTTGTAAAATTAGCCACCAACCATGTCGTACCCATCACAGTAGGTTTCAGAAGAAAAGTATGCACCCAATTTCTACCTATTTTATGACTTCCTCTTATTTCAGCCATAGAATATTTTATTTTCATTCTCTTAAAGAATCTAATTTTGATTTATAAGTTTTTCCACATATAGTTTACATTTTTTAGTTTTTGTTCTAAAAAAACAAATTTATTCACTATCAATTGCCAGTCCATTTGAGACATTATCAATATCCTTGGTTACCCTGCCCGGACTACAAGCAATTTCTAATACTAGCTTCGAATTAGTTTCTGTGATTGCTTTTTTTACGAATTTAACTTGATTTTCGTGTTCAATGATATAAATTGGAAACTTAAATCTATTTGAAACGTATTTATCGGCCTCCTCTTTACTCATATAATATTCTTCCACATTTTTTTTGTTATTAGATATCATTTTGTAACACTATTTCATTCAAAACATTGTTTTTTAATTAAGTTTAAGTATTTTTTGAAATAAAAGCACTGGTCACTGGACATCCTGCCGCGAGGTATTTAAAGGACTTAGTTCTAATACTATTGTCGCTTCTCAGCGGCTCACCCCATCCTCTGGAGCCTCGCAGCTCATAATTAAGGAGGGTTTGAAATAAAATGCGAATAGCAAATGGAGGTGTTGTATATGGAATCAACACAAAAGAAAACTATTT
>JADHVE010000060.1 GCA_016784195.1 Candidatus Woesearchaeota archaeon
AAAGACTTTCAGGGGAAGAAGTTACACCGTTTTGTGTATAAACAAAGGAAGCTGAAGTAGCATCTGTACTAGACCAAGTAACTGTAGTAGATTCTCCTTCGTTAATTGTTGATGAAGATAAAGTTATATCACATGTTGGAGCTGGGGTGACTGGTGTAGAACTAATTGTAATTCCGTCAGGGAACGAAGAGGTACAATAAGCCTGAGTTGAGTCAGCACATGCCATGACTGCATACCAGAAAACCCCGGTGGGTCCAGTTTGAGGGATTATAAATTCCTTGTTAACGGCTGAAGTATCACTTAAGTATGCCCAGCCAGTCCAATCTCCATTGTCTGCCCTCCAATTAAGTTCATAATGATCAACAGTGCCGCTAGCACTCCAGCTAGCATGAACAGTTCCCCCAAGTGCTACTGAATCCTCAGTGAGGGAAAATGTTACACTTGTTGGGTTTGTTGATGTAGTAGCAGCTTGTATTGATACTGAAGCACAAATCATTAAAACTAATATAGAGCCTAACATAACTAATATATTTTTTTTCATATTTAACCACCCAACGATTATTTTTTAAAAAATTTGATTTCTTTATCAGTCGAAATATTCAAATGGACTATTAACAAATTTTATTTTGCACCCAAGGCGCGTTTATATTTGTTTGATTCGGTAATAGTACTTTAACTGATAAAATAATAACTTAAAAAACTGCTTCCCCTATTTAAATCTTTCTATTCAGTTACCACTTTAAAGTTAAGTATGCTAGAACTAACTGTATAATAGTTATAGTTATGAGTAAACTGGTTAATTTTAGAGATAAACTTTTTTGGTATTTTTTTATCTGTAGTGGTTTTGGCTCTGAAGTTTATTGTTATTAATCCAAAATTTTATAAATAAACTGCGTTTTCTGTATAGAGTTCAAAATGCCAGCACCAAACAAAAGATCAAGGACTTTCAGAAGAGTATACCGGAAAGTTCCCGGTGGAAAGACGGTTTTACATTATAAAAAGAGAAAGCCTAGTAAAGCCAAATGTGGTAAGTGTAAAGCTATATTAAAAGGAGTTCCAAGAGAAAGACCATATAAGATGAGAACGATGGCTAAGACAAAGAAAAGGCCGGAAAGGCCTTATGGAGGAGCTTTGTGCTCTAAATGTACCAGAGAAGTTTTTAAAGAAAAAGCGAGAAGCAAAAAATAAATCAATAATTAAAAATTAAAGATAATAATTGGTAAATATAAATCAAATAAAAACTAAACATTGAAATCTCATGGTGTTTTGGTGACAAACACTAAAATGGTGAGATTGGAGGGAAAAATGATTGAGATTGGACGATTAGCAATAAAAACTGCAGGCAGAGATGCTGGTTGTAAATGTGTTGTTGTAGAAATTCTTGATAATAACTATGTGCTTATAGATGGTGGAACAAGAAGAAGGAAATGTAATATCATCCATTTAGAGCCTTTAAATGAAGTCATTAAGATTAAGAAAGGAGCTTCTCATGAAGAGGTTAATGCTGAGTTTAAGAAATTGAAATTAGAGGTTAGGGAGACTAAACCTAAAGAGACTAAAGATAGGCCTAAAAAAGTCAGGAAGGAGAAAAAGAAGATTGAAGAGAAAGGAGATAAAGGAAAGAAAAAGGCTAAGAAAGAAGGAAAGAAAAAGTCTGAAGTGAAAAAGGAAGAAAAATTAAGTGATAAATTAACAAAAGAAGGTAAAAAGAATAAATAAATCATAGAGAAATATATTTTTTATATTTTGTTGATTGCACTAAACAAATCTGTTAAATTCAATTCTAAAGCCGTCACCGGTGTTTCTAATTCCCAGTTTTCTAAAACTTGGGGGTTAATCTCTCCAATATAGGCTATTTTTTCATTATTAACTTTAACTCTTGCAACGCGGCCTGGAATAAAAGAAGGATGCTCTGTTTCTTCTATTTCGTATCTAGTATTTAACATCCTTAATAAATAGTCTAAAATTTGCTTTATTTTTGTGTAACCTGTTTTTTCCTCTGCTAGGGTAATTGCTAAACGTTCATTTTCCTCAATGTTTGTTTCTTTTTTATTATTTATTTTAAAAACTGTTCCCATTCCAAAAATTCTTTGAGGGTAATCATGATGTTTGTTATTGCCTAAGATTTCAAGCATGGAAGGTATAACCCACGAACGAAGCACGTCATATTCGCTGGAGATTGAATTTGCAAGCTCAATTAAATGCAGATTAGTGAGCATGTTTTTATTCTGAAATTTAGCATTAGTCAAGTTATATGTGGCTGTTTCGATTAAATTTAAACCTACTAAAATGTCTGCTACTTTATTTTTGAAAACCTCAAACTTATCTTCTTCTGCTATTGTCGCTACTTTTGGAATTTCTGCTTTGAAATTTTCATAGCCATAGGCTATTGCAATGTCTTCTGCTAAATCGCTTTGATGTAATATATCTGCGCGATAGGAGGGGATTAAGACTTTTTTGTTTTTATAACCATATCCCATCTTTTCAAGCAGTTTTTTTGCTTCTGGCTCTTTTAAGTCAAGACCTAGGAGCTTGTTGACATAATTTAAATCCAGTTTCATCTCTTCCGGATTTAAGTCTGGTGTTGTAAATGTTTTATCGGGGTAGTGTAATTTCAGGGAATAGATTTTCCCACCCATATCTGCAAAAGCTGTCACAATAATGTTCAAACATTTTTGTAAAACTCTGAAGTCAAAGCCAGAGCATTCAATAAAAACATCTTTTGTTTTTTCGGTTATTTTTCCTGTTTTATGTGAGTTTATGATTGGGGGAACTGAAAGGACTTCATTGTTTGCGTCATAAAAGACAGGGAATTTGTCTAAGCCTTCCAGTAAATGTCCATAATCTTTTCCTGCAGGATGCTGGCTTAAAATCTGCCTTGCGTTTATTTTTCTTGAAAACTCTAGTGGCTGGAAAATTATGTCTTCCGGTTTTTTTGCCATGAAAGTTATTGGAGTCTTTATTTTTTCAAAGGGGTAAATACCTATGGCAACTTTCTTTCTGTTTCTGCCGTAGGTTATATGAAGCTTTTCCTGAACATCTATTGCTTCCTTTATTTTTTCATCATCGTATTTTATACCTTTTACAATTGCGCAGGCTGTGTAGGGCCTTATTTTTGAGACTGATTTGTCAATAATCACTTTTTCTTTTGAATCCTCTACTTCGTAATTTTTTAAGCCTGTTTTATGCCCGATAAATGAAGAGAAAGCACGGGCAAAGCCCTGTATCGAGAGCATATCAGGCCTGTTAGGAAAAATTTCTACTGTAATCTCGTCTTTTGTGACATTTTCTAAGTCTGTTCCTAGGTAGCTGATCCTGTCTTTTAATTTTTCTACAGGAAGTTTTTTTCCTGTTAGCTTTTCAAAGGCCTGTTTGTTGATAGTTATTGTTGGCATTTTTATTTCATCCAGATCTTTGTTTCTCTTAATTGTTTTAAATCGTTTTTGTAAATGTCCCGGATATCTGAAATATTATAATACTCCATGATGGTTCTTTCCATTCCTAAACCCCATGCTAAAACCGGACATTCAAATCCCAGCAAAGGCTTTACCATCTCCGGCCTGAATATACCTGAACCGCCTAATTCTACCCACTCTTTTTTTGTAGGGTGCCAAACATCTACTTCGCAACTTGGTTCAGTATATGGAAAATGTGCCGGCCTTAACCTAACATCGGGAAAACCCATTTTCTTGAAAAAATCTTTCAAATAACCCTGAAGATTTCTAAAATTTGCACCTGGATCGACAACAATGCCTTCTACCTGTATAAACTCAAATAATGATTTCCAGGATAAGGTTTCATTTCTGTAAACGCTCTTAACTGAGAAGAATTTCGCAGGCAGATCATCTTTTTTTAGTTTTGCTATTGCTTGTGCTGATAAGACTGTTGTATGGGTTCTTAACAAGTTTTCTTTAGCAATGTTCTCTGACCATTTATACTGCCACCCTTTAGAGCCCGTTGTCCAGCCATTTTCATGTGTTGCTTTTACTTTCTCTGATAGACTTTTGGGTAATTTGCCAAATCTAGGATTTTTAATGTAAAATGTGTCCTGCATGTCTCTTGCAGGATGGTCTTGCGGCACAAATAAAGTGTCCAAGTCCCAGAAAGATGTTTGCACTAAGTTTCCTTTCATTTCCTTAAATCCCATATCCAGCCAGATTCTCTTGATGTAGTTAATTGCCTGCTGCACAAAATGCCTTTTTCCCCCGTAAATCTCAGGGACATTTGTCTTTACATCATAATGCCTGAACTTCTTGTTTTTCCATGAGCCTGTTTTGAGCATAGCTGCTGTTAGGCAGTCTAAAACATCTTTTTCTGTTATGCCTTGTTTTATTATTTTTTTTCCTAAATCGGTGAGTTCTGGAATTCTTTTTTTTATTAAGTCAACTTTGATTATCTTTTTTCTTTTTTTGAGATTATTGAATGTTAGTTTATCTAAATCCTTTAATTCAGAAATGTTTATTGGGAATTTTTTTTTCAGAAATTCTTCTTCAGGAAAGCCTTTATCCAGAAGGTTTTTGCCTTGCAGGGTTATTTTTACTTTTATTTCTTTATCTTTTTTTATTAAAATAGCTGCTTTTGATTTTAGTATTCCCAGGCTAATGCTTAATTCTTCATTTGAGAGATCTAAATTGCTTTTTATTTCTTCTAAGCTCAGCTCTTGGTCTTTTATTGACTGGAGAAACCTTTTTTCAGGTAGGCCTTTTTCCTGATAATTTTTTCCATTGTCATCTATGCTTATAGTTTCATTTAACTCTTCATTCAGGTTTATTATAGCCTTATTTTGGAGCCATTGTAAAGCGCGCATTACCTCTATCTCCTGTAGATTTGTTTTTTTTGAGATTTCTTTTACAGAATTGGGTGTATCTAAAACCGGAAGTACTTTTCTTTCTAATGGATGTAGTGTTTGAATAAGTTTTTTGAGGTCCATTTTTTATTAAAGGTGGTTAATATGTTTAAAAATATTCTTATTTGTTTTTATTGTTTTCTATTTTAATGCGCTGTTGTGTTATTGAGTAATCGTTTCACATTTTATCCAATAAAAAATAACAATTAAAAAAATATCAATATAAAAAATAAATATAATCAGTTAAAACCAGCCAATAAAACATAAACAGAAGCACAATCAAGTGTGGATGTAGTTGAGTTGATATTTATTAATTAGATGTTATAAGGTCAAAAAATAATCAAAGAGAATAAAAGATTAAAACACAAATAAAGGGGAATGTAGAATAGAGCTTAATTGCAAAAATAAATTAAAAATAGGGGATTTTATAAAGTAAATAATCAGATTAAGAACTGACTAATACAGCGCCTATGACAATCAGAACTGCTCCTGAAATGACTTTGATTATTTCTGAGCCTGCAGGCAGTTCTTTTAGAAAAATCATTCCCAACAAGACTGCTATCAGTGTGTTTGTATTATATATAGGTGCTAATCTTGAGATGTCTGCTTTGTTTGCAATTGCTAATGTTATCATCAAAAATCCAGCTGCCCAGACAATCCCTGCTATTAATGCCAAGGTCAAGCCTGTCCAGTTTGGAATGAATTTTGGAGATTTAATAAGATAGACCAAAGAGAAAAATAAGAAAACTCCTAGTCCCACAGAAAAAACTCCGAGATAAGGATTTATTCCCTGGCCTCTTGTTGCGGCAACTTTGTAGATTACTGCATTTATTCCAAAGCATAAAGAAGCGATTAAGCCGTAAATTACCCAGTTTTCCATCTTATGCTTCCTTTAAGAATTGCTTAACTGTTTTTATAATATTTGAAGAAGATAAGCCGTATTTTTCATAAAGCTCAGCAGGCTTTCCGGATTCAGCATAACAATCTCTCATACCAATTCTTTTCATAATGCAGGGATAATTTTCTGATAAGACTTCAGCTACTGCACTTCCTAAACCACCAATTATGTTGTGGTCTTCTGCTGTGATAACATGATTTGTTTTTTTTGCCAGCTCTATGACCAGTTTTTCATCTAATGGCTTTATTGTATGTATATTGACCAAAGAAACATCTATGTTTTCTTTTGCAAGAATTTTTGCTGCTTTGAGGCATTCATGCACCAGGGTTCCTGTTGCAAATATTACAGCGTCTTTTCCTTGCCTTAATATTTCTCCTTTGCCAATATCAAACTTGTAGTTTTCATCGTGGATTATTGGAAGAGGGTTTCTGGTTAGCCTCATGTAAGAAGGGCCTTTATAATCAAGAAGTGCATGTACTGCTTTTTTGGTTTCAATAAAATCGCAGGGTTGTATAACAATCATATTAGGCAATGTCCTGTAAATGGAGATGTCTTCTATTGCCTGGGCGCTTTTGCCGTCTTCGCCAGTGAAGATTCCTGCGTGGCTTCCGGCTATCTTAACATTCAGCTTATTTCTTGAGATTATATTTCTTACAAATTCAAAAGCCCTTTCGCTAAAGATTGCGAATGTGCTTGCAAAAGGAATTTTTCCTGATACTGATAAACCGGCAGCTGTTCCGATCATGTCCTGCTCGGCAATGCCCATGCTAATGAACCTTCCAGGATCTATTTTTTTTATATAGTCACTTCTTGTGCTGTCATTAAGGTCTGCATCTAAAGCTACTACGTTCTTGTTTAATTTTGCGACTTCTGCGAGCGCATCCCCATATCCTTCTCTGGTTGCTTTTGCCTCAATCATTTTTTTCAAGCTCTTTCATTGCTTTTTTAAATTCTTCATCATTAGGGGCTTTTCCATGAAATTTACAATTTAATTCCATAAAAGAAACACCTTTGCCTTTTATTGTGTTGGCTACAATCATAACAGGCTTTTTGGCTTTGTCTGATTTATCCAATGCTTCTATTATCTGACTCATATCATGGCC
>JADHVE010000061.1 GCA_016784195.1 Candidatus Woesearchaeota archaeon
TCAGGAGGATTATTCAACGGCTTGATTGGAGCTGGTGCGGGAGCAGGCTTTGGTTTGGCAGCAGGTTTGATTACTGGCTTTTTCTCTACACTTATAACCTGGATATTCCACTCATAATCCACTTTATCACTGCCGTCAGAAACAACAACCTTTATTTTCTTATCACCTGTTGATGTAAATGTCCTTTGGATTGCATTGCCTGCCTTGAGATTATCAAAAACCCCAAATACCCATTCATAGCTTAATTTATCTCCATCTTTATCCTGGGCATTAACATTTAAAACAATTGGCTGGTTGACATACACAATAGCATCATTGCTTGCATCAATTATTTCAGGAGGATTATTCAACGGCTTGATTGGAGCTGGTGCGGGAGCAGGCTTTGGTTTGGCAGCAGGCTTACTCACTTTCTTTTCTTCTGAGCCAACAACCTTGACATTCCATTCATATTCCACTTCCTCAAAACCATCTGAAACAATCACCTTAATCTTTTTATCTCCTTTTTTTGTAAAAATCCTTTCATGGGCTGCAGTTGCTTCATACTCTTCAAAACTGCCAAAAACCCAACGGTATATTAACATATCTCCTTCAAAGTCTTCAGCATCAACCCAGAATGTTATTGGCTCATTAACCCAGGCAACAACCTCTTTGCTAACATCTCTTATCTCTGGAGCCCTGTTTTTATCATAAACAGTTATAGTGGAATTTTCAAATGCTTCCTCTTTGCTATCGCTTGCTCTGAAATCAAGAGTTATGCTTTTTTTGCCTTCTTCTTTTCCAACAAAATTAAAATCAGGCTGCCATGTGAAAATACCTTCTTCTAAAACGCTTCCTTCAGGAAGATTATCGCTGGAAAAATCAATTTCATCTGAGTCAGGGTCATCAGCCTCTAATCTAATCTTTAAACTTTGATTTTCATCAATCTCGAAATTTTTAATTTTGCTGAAAACCGGTTTTCTGTTTGATTTTTTTACAACTATTTTGACCATCTTGTAAGAAGAATAATAGCCGTCTGTACCTTCAACTTTAACATAGTATTCTCCTGCATCTCCATAATCTGTTTGGTAGGCGTCTTTATTCATCCACCCAGAATAAGAAAAAAGGACATAGTCATTATCAGGGTCATTGTACTTAGGGGATATTTTTACTATTTCTCCTTCATCAACTTCTATGGGCTCTAAATCCTCTATAACAAAAGGCCTGTTGTTGTCCTGAACTATTAAAATAACATATTTCTTAACATCTCCATGTCGAGTTTTAGCAACAAAGTTTACCTTAAAGCTCTTTGTAAGCAGATGAAACTTATCCAGGGCGTAATCAACAAAATTCTCTTTTTTTATAACATCATAGTCTGTTTTCCACTCAAAAACATCATCTTCAAAAGAAGATCCTTCTGGTAGCTCAGAAGCAGAAAATGAAATCTTATCACCGTCAGGATCATTTGCCTTTAATTCAATCCTTAAATCTTCATTTTCCTTAACAAAGTAAATTCCTTTAATCTCAAATTCAGCTGGCCTGTCTTTATTCAAAACTACAACTTTTACATCTTTGCTGCCTGAAAAGCCCTTGCCTTCAACACTTACCTTAGCCAGATACTCCCCCTCACTGGTGTAATTGGTCAGCCAGTAATTATCGCCGCCAACAGGATCTGAAATTTCATAACTCAGTCCATATCCTTTGAAATCTGGCAAATTCAATCTTACTTCTTCTGTTTCTGTAACTTCAATATCTTCTATGCTGTCTAATAATCCATTTATATCTAAATCCTTAACTTCCACATCCCATCCATTGCTTGCTTCATATTTTCCATCTGAAATGACAATCCTGATTTCGTAACTGCCCTTGCTGTTGTAATCTGTAGAAAAGGCAAACTCATCTCCTTCATCCGCTTTCTTACCGTTTAAAAACCAAGTATAGCTTAGCTCATCTTTGTTCAAATCACTGGCCCAGACCTTAAATTTTAATATCTTTCCTTCATCTATCTCTACCTCTTTAGCATTTGGCTCAATTTTATCTATAGTGGGAGGCATCTCCTTTTTATTTACAACTACTAGGACATCCTCTGAAGCGGACAGCTCTCCATCGCTGACTGTTATTATTATCTTGTACTCGCCGGAATCGCCATAATCTGTTTGCCAGTCCCCTTTATTGTTCAAAGGCTTGCTGTACTTATATGATAGTTTCTGGTTGTCAGGATCAGTTGCATCAGTCCATAAGCTTACCTGCTCAGTCTCATTATAAACAAAAGTAGTTATAGAACTGACAAAATAAGCTGATAAGATTAGAATTAAAGAAACTATAAATATTATTTTTCTCATGATTGAATCCCCACCAAAAATAAAAAAAGATAAAATCCCTGAAAGCTTAGCTTAAAGCTAACAGGTCTCAAAAATTAGCCCGATATTATCCCTGTTATGACTGGAGGCCTGTTAACATTCTCTACAACTATTGTGACATCTTGGCTTACGCTGTCTTCGCCGTCAGAGGCAACAATAGCCACAGTATATCTTCCTGCATCTTCATATGTAGTTTCCCAGACACCATCATCCCCTACAGGTCCTGAAATTGAAAAGCTTATTTCGTTATTGTCAGGGTCGCTGGCTTTAAGATTTATTGTTACTATTTCTGTTTCCTTTACATTTATAGTGGATATCTTCTCCATGATGGGTTTTCTGTTAACATTCTCAACAGTAACAGACCATAATTGGCTTGCTGCTCCTGTTTCGTCTGAAACCTCTGCCTTTACTGTATGTGATCCGCTGTCATCATACGTTGTTTCAAAAGCATAACTGTTATCAGAGCTGACTTTATCACCATCAAGTTTCCATGAATATGTTAGTTCATCTTTGTTAAGGTCGCTTGCTTTAATGCCAAAATCTATCTTTTCAGTTTCCTTTATGGTAATAGCAGTCTCTTCTGGCTTAAAGCTGTCTATTGTAGGTGTTTCTTCTTTTTTAAGGACAATTATCAAAACATCTTTGCTTGTTGTTAATTTACCATCTGAAGCAGTTATAGCCACTGTATATTCTCCTGCATCTCCATAATTTGTTTTCCATTGGCCTTCTTCATTCAGTGGGTTGCTATATGTAAAAGTTAATATATCCTTATCAGGATCTTCTGCTTCTGTAATCAGGCTGACAAAATCTGTTTCCTGGACTGTTAGTGCAATAGCTTCTTCAAGGGGTTTTGGCTCTTCTACTTTAATTTCTTCCATCCCCCTCTCTTTTCTGAAATCATTGCAGCCAGGGTCGCGCTCATCAACAAAGTCATCCTTATCATCATCAATGCCATTATTGCATTTAAACTCCCCATCATTTATTTCGTTATTATCTCCTGAATTTTCACATCCAAAATCATTAGGGTAGTCTATAAACCCATCCTCATCATTATCAATCTTATCATTACATTGCGATTTTTTCTCGTCTTCTATATCTATCTCTATCAGCTCTGCTTCCCCTCCTTCCTCAACTTCAGTCGGCAGAACTTCTTCTAGTGTTTTTTCAATTTCAGAGCTTATGTCATCTAAAGGCAGAAACTCTGCATCTTCACCGTATAAGCCGTTATACACGTTACATCCTGTTAAAAAGAAAATAGATATTATACTTAAAAGCAACATTTGGTTTAGTTTATTCATTATAGATTACCCTCCTTTCTAAAAGTGTTATTATTTAATAATAATAACTTCTATTTAAACTTTTCTGATAGTGACAGATTTTTTTGATTTAGCATGGTAATATTGCAGAAGTTATAATAAAAATTATGGGCCCGCTGAGACTTCCTCACTGGCGTTCGGATCAATATCTCCCAGCGCCAATATTTGAACTCAGGACCACTCGATTTCTATTTAAATTGTATCAGTCGAGCGCACTAACCGGACTATGCTACGGGCCCTAATAGTATTAACTGGAGAAATGAACTCTTTTTATAAAGATTTCGTTGGATTTCTATAATTTCCACTGGATATTCTTCCTATTGCACTGGACATCCTCGCGTGAGATATATAAAGGAGAACTTATTCTAATATTGAAAAAAGAGAACACGCAAAACTGCCAAATTATGTTTTTCGGCCAAAAACGACACGAAAAGCAATTACACAGTTTCGCTTAATGTTCTCTTTTTCTTTGACTCCAAACTTAAACAAATTAAAAAGTTTGGAGGTGTTGGAAATGAAAAGATTCAAGAAAATATGGAGAAAATTGACACTTGAAGATAAAACAGATATTTTAATTGGTAGGTTCAATCTTAACAAATCAGATATAGAAAGGATTAGGAGGCTGAAAGATGGGAAAAAGAGGTTGATGGAATCTGCAAAGTTACAATTTGAATCATTTGGGAATATTCATACAGATTTGACAGCTTGGATAGCTGGATATAGGAGCGATGTATCTGTGAGGAATAAATTTGGCTCTTCATTAGCTTTAAGAGAAAATTTTATCCAATTCAAAAATAATTACCCAAGCATAAAACCAACTTGGAATGATAAAAGGAACAATATAAAATTGCCAGATTCTATTACAGAAGACCTTGCTGAAGAAGTAGGAATTCATATCGGAGATGGTAATCTTTCAAAAACCAAAGACAAATTTGGGTGGGATGGTTACAGATACAGAATAGATGGAAATTTAACAGACGAGTTAATTTATCATAATGATTTTATTAAGCCTTTAATGAAGAGATTATATAACTGCGAAGGTTTTCAAATTGTTAACAAAAACAGAAATTCCGTCCAATCTAATTTTAGGTCTAAATTAATTTTTTATTACAAGAATAACGTATTGGGTTTGCCGATAGGTTCAAAAATAAATGTAGGAATACCTAATGCAATTATAAAAGACGATGAATTCTCTAAAAGATGTTTAGTGGGGATTATAGATACTGATTTTAATTTATCAAATGGTAGGTACCTCAATGGAACATTGACCAGCCTTAAAGTAATTAAGCAGATGAACAAGATATTAGAAAAACTTAACATTAGCCATTCATGCAAAATAAATGAAGGGGTGGGTTGTATCAATATAAGAAAAAGTGGATCAATACAACTATTAGAAGAATGGAGACTTCATAATCAAAAACATATCTCAAAATATCAAATCTGGAAGGAATTTAAGAAATTTTTTCCTTTTACCCATACAGAAGAAAGGCTTGCGGTATTAGCAGGAAAATTATGCATAGAAGAACTAGAACTAATTAGTAAAAAAAGAAAAACCGATAGCTTAGATAAAAAAACGCTTCCCGTTAAAAGAGCTTTGCTCTTTTAATCCCGGACCAGACTCGAACTGGTGACCTTATGGTATCCACGCAAAGCTAACAGCCATACGCTCTACCTGCTAAGCTACCGGGGCATTTATATAGTTCTAAGAATTTGAATTTTATTTATATAACTTTCGCTATGACACCCCGCCAGATGTTCTGTAACCTTGACATCATAGAATTCTAATTCAAAAACCAAAAACATTAAACGCTATAGGTTTTTATTATACATAATAATGCCAACCCCAACTATACAAATAATCAAAGAAAAAAAACCTCCTAAGTTCATTTGGTACTCAAGATGATATATCTGAGGATATAATAAAACCCTGTATAATCTTGCAGTAAAAGCACAGTTAAGAGAATTTCTTAAGTCATCAGAAAATTACATCTCTATAGAATAAGATAGAATTGAAGCTGAAAAATTATGGCCAAATAACTGAAAGAATAAAAAATTGAAAAAACAAATATACAAAAATTTCTAAATTAACCAATTACATATATTCAGTCTTTTTTGTTAATTTTAAAAATCTAAACAACCTCTCCAACCACACTCCTCAGCATATGCCCAATAATCTTAACATTATAGAATTTCTTTAATTCCAGCCTTTCTTTTATACCTACAATCAAAGGATATGTTCCGAACTGCCTTCCGAATGTTGTATTTCCATCATAGATTTCCATCCTTATTCCCTTTAAAACAGAGCCGGCAGGAACTAATCTTTCAAGCATGGGGGAGTCAATCTTTTGTCTTACTTCATTTCTCCATTTCCAGTAATATTTTTTGTTTTTCTTGATGAATTTACTGCCTGTAGTTTTAAATAGATCGGTGTCGGGGAATATACTGACCTGGCGAATATTAATTCTTCTAAGAAGCAAGTTCTCATCCATAACCTGTTTTAAGTATTTCATATTCTCAACATGTGTGTTTTTTGATTCACCTTTCAAGCCGAATAATAAGTTTATTCCAGGCAAAAACTTAGGCATTCCGTTTCCTCCAATCTCTTTTCCACATTTGTTAATGAGTCTAATGGCTTTTAAGGTAGTTAAAGGATCAGAATTAAGGTTATTTTTCTCAATAACTTTTAAGTCAAAACTTTCAACGCCAAATGCAGCAACATTTCCAGGGGTGCAGTATTTTACTATTAATTTTGTTTTTTCCTCATCAACCATCTGAGGATTTGCGTTGTCAATATGCAAAACTTTAATGTCCGGGCATTCCTTCCAAATTTCTTTTAGCAGTTCCTCTATTTCGGGGTATGAGAAGAAGCAGCTTTGTTTTCCTAACCTAAAATATCTGCAGCCTAAGCCATAAAGAGCTTTCATCTCATCTGCAATAAAATCTACTTTTCTGAAAACTATGCCT
>JADHVE010000062.1 GCA_016784195.1 Candidatus Woesearchaeota archaeon
AATTATAATAGGCATTTTGCTTGTACAAGATATAATCGCTATTCTGGCTTTATCTGTTTTGACTACAATAGACAATTTTTCATTTTCATTTTTAATATGGGCACTGATTAAAGGGACTGTTGTTTTTATGGTAGCTGTTGTGGCAAGTAAATTTTTATTTCCTGCTTTGTTTGAATTTGCCGCTAAAAGCCAGGAATTGCTGTTTATAGCGGCTGTTTCAGTCAGTTTTGTATTTTCAATATTATTCTACTACATGGGCTTTTCAATAGCGATAGGAGCATTTGTTGCAGGAGTTACATTGGCAAGCCTGCCTTACAATATTGAGATTATAGGGAAGGTTAAGTCTTTAAGAGACTTTTTTGCAGTAATATTTTTTGTTTCTTTAGGGATAGAATTATTACTGGACTCTTTTGAGGCTATATTAAAGCCATTAATATTTTTTATAATTTTGATATTATTTTTGAAGCCGTTAATAACTATGGTTTTATGCTCTTTTTTTGGCTATAAGAAAAGAACATCATTTTCTACTTCAATTTCATTAGCGCAAATCTCAGAGTTTTCATTGATAATTGCAGCTCAAGGATTGCTTTTAGGCCATCTGAGCCAGGAAATATTTTCTTTAACAGTCATATTAGCAGTTATAACTATTGTTTCTACTTCTTACTTTATCAAGTTTGAAGATGGAGTTTATCTTAAGCTAGCAGGAATTTTGAATGTATTTGATAAGTTAACCGGGACTTATAATGATCTTGAATATGTTCCGAGAAAAAGGCACGAGGTTATTCTTTGCGGCTATAACAGAATCGGATACAGTATTGTTAATACTCTAAGGAAGATGAAGAAAAAACTGCTGGTTGTGGATTTTAACCCAGAGGTTATAAGAAAACTAATAGATGAGAAAATTCCCTGTATTTATGGGGATGTGGGAGATCTGGAAATTTTAGAAAGGATAAACCTAAGAACTGCAAGTATGGTAATCTCAACAGTACCAAAAAAGAGAGACAATCTGTTGTTAATCAAAAAAACTAAAGAAGAAAATAAGAAAACCCTGGTTTTTGTAACAACTTCCCATATAGAAAATGCTTTAAAGCTGTATGATGCAGGCGCTGATTATGTGGTTTTACCTCATTTCTTAGGCGGCGAGCATGTTTCGTTATTGATAGAGAACTTTACAGAGGACATTAACAAAATAATTGAGACTAAAGTGAGCCATATCAAGGAGTTAAAGAAAAGGAGAATCCTAGGTCATGAGCATCCGGTTAATCATGTGCACAGGTGAATGTTCAATTAAAAAATAAAAAGATAAATGAAAAACAGATAAAAATAGTCTCTGAAAATAAAACTGAAATTATTTAAAATAATAAGATATATAAGTATATAAATTTACATATTGAAAAAAGAGGTGTGTTATGCCTACGCTGGAAGACATGAAGAAATTTGGATTTGAGATGGAGATGTCTGAGGAAGCCAGAGAGCAGCCTAGAATAGCAACTGGATTTCCACAGTCTGCCAGGAGATATAGGGTATTTTACGAAGGGTATAATGTCTCTATTGAAGAGCCTTATTTCTGGGTTTTACATTATATAAGGTACATGTCAAGCTACCCTTTTGTTGATAAGATTACAGATGTTTTTGCTGCTGCTGAGAATTCTGCTTTTTTTGGAGCTGCTCAACTTAGATTAGGGGGGCAGCAGGATAAGGTGAGCCAGTTTTTGGCTACAATCGGAAAGATGGTAAGAGAGTTGTTTCAGCTAGTAAGAGAACTAAGAATTCTGGATGAAAGGCTGGGATATTATGTTGATTCATACAGATCAGAAAGCAGGTCAAGGGAAAGCGGAGAGATAACATTAAAAGGAATATGGGTGGACATGGTTGAACAGGGAGCAAAAAATCCTGCATCTGTTTATGGTATGGCTCGGGAAGTCCAGTTTACGACTTTGCCGGATTTATTTTTCAGCACACACCCTTTAAGGCAGGAAGATGTTGATGAAGTTGTGGACAGGGAAAGAGGACAGTTTAACAGGAAAGTAAAAGAGGTCTTAAAGAGAAAGTTAAGGACATTTTTAGCATGGAAAGAGCATACTTTTGAGGAAATGAAAAACAGAAGGAAATTCACTTTAAAATATTTAAGACAGCATTATGAGATTATCAGGATGTACATGGCCTGGGTCAAGCCTTACCTGAGAAATATTCAAAGATTACAATTAGACCAGACAAAAAATGAATCTCCTGATCTGTTAGTATCTTTTGAAAGCTCTATGATAGAGGTTGAGATTTTGGCAAGAAATCCTGCAAAAGAAGGTATTAACAACTGCATTTTAGTTCATTATTTGTTTAGGACAAGGCCTGAGATGAGCTATACTCAGGAATACCAAAGAGGCCCAATACATGTCGGAAGGATTGAAATAAATTTCAGGGCTTATGCATGGACTGATAAGGAAATTGACAATTATAAAAAAATGAGGGAGCAGGAAGATTTCCAGCTACTGGGTGTTATAGATTCTTCTGTTAAGGCAGCAATGGAAGCTTTAGGCGACGAATTAATGAGATATTTAAGAGAAGCAGGAGAGGAAATGGAAAATCCATCTGAAGACAAGAGACTGGCTATAAAAGAAAAATCTTCAGAGAACCCTTATATTTCAATCTTTAAGGGTTTTTCAGAATTGTTTGTTGGAAAAAAGCCTGAAAAGAAAAAAGAGCCAAAGCCAAAAAAGACAAATGTGTATAAGCTGGACATAGCGAGAAAAGCAGCTGGAGATGATGCTAAAAAAAAGATGTGGATAATTTATCATCACTTCAAAAAACACCATGGAATGTTAAACTGGTAAATTAAAAATTCAATAAAAAATAGTAATAGAGTACAAACAGAAGCACAATCAGTGGTGAATGTAATTGTGTTAATATTTATTATTAAAAACTTTAAAAAATAAAAATAATATAAAGAACAAAACTAAAAGAAGCACAAATAATTGAAATAGAGTGATAGAACCTAATGGTAAAAAAACAATTTAAAAACAAGGATAAAAGTTTGATATAAATAATAAAAACAAAGGTTAAAATGCAATTTACAGATGGTTATTATGGGCATCATCCGATGGTGGATTACTTTAATTCAATGGATTCTGGGGCATACGGCCAAGCGCCTGCCGGAAAAGATACCGACGTTGAGTTAGGCATCCAGGATATTGGAATGAGTGTTCCCATGGGCATTGCTGCGCAGAATGTTGCAGGCATTTACAGCAAAATAAGAATGGGAGCCGGCAAACTTGAGATTCAGTTTCCAGGCTATAGGACTGGGCAAAGACAATCACAAACTCCAGGCATGTTTGGAGAAGATCAAAGGCAGGCAATGAGGGAAATGCAGATGGCAAATGAAGTCAGGGTTACAACGCATTCAAGCTTTGGAATAATGGGGATGATGGGGAGGGATGAACGTGGAAATTTTTCAAGCACTGGAGCATATGGAGATATGCAGGAGCTTCAAAGAGCAATTGATTTTCAGGCAGATATGGGTGGAGGAGGAAGTGTTGTTGTGCATAGCGGGGAGTTTGAAAGGCCCATGACTGACATGCATCTGGATGATGAAACTCATCAGTTAAATCTAGCTCGTGACCCTAGTGGAAGACTTATGGTAAGACAATACCATGTTCAGGAATTTGATGCTCAGTTTGATTTAATGGATTCAAGAACATCCCAAAAAATGGAGACTGTACAAAAAGACAGGCTGGTTGCGTATCCTGTCTGGAACAAGGCTAAAAAAGATTATTCTTACATTGCAAGCCCCAATGACCCTTCTGAACAGCCTGAAGGAACTAAAGTATCTGTTAAAGAAGGCGATTATGTAGATTATCAAAACAGGAAAATTACAGACCCAGAGGATCCATTAAAAGGAAAGGTCCCTGAATACGACCCGAAGACAGGAAGGTTTAACATTCAAAAAAGGCATTTTGATTATTTCAAGGAAGCAGCAGAAGAATATAATGAGTATAAAAGAAAAAAAGATGGAAAAGAACTAAATTTTTCTGATAAAGTATATCCTGAAGAAATGTTTTTGCGGGCAACTTTGGAAACCCAGGAAGGACATTCAAGAGGATGGGCACTGCAGTACGGTTTACAGACCCAAACACATATTGATGCTCTTAATTCAATAGACAAGGCAATTAAATATTACAAAAAACTAGATGCTTCAATCCCTGAAGAAGAAAAATGGAAAATATTGAAGCAGGAAAGCTCTTCTGGGTTAGGTAGGGCAATAGCACTAATACCTCCTGAAACAAAACACCCATTAAAAATCCTTGAAGAGGCAAGAGTAGATACTGAAAGAAATCTTGAATTTGCAAGACAGGCTTCAGCAGCACAGGAGCAGCAGGCATTAGATACACACGAAACAAAAGAAAACCTGATAACCCCCATAAAAAGGTTAGAGCAGCATGGTGTCAGGATGTATGCAGAGGCTGCAATACATGCTATGCAAAAGACGAAAGACCCTAATGCTCCGATTGTAGTGGCTATTGAAAATCTTTTTCCAGAAAGATTTGGAGGACATTTAGAGGAGTTAAAGTGGGTAGTTAAAAAATCAAGAGAAAGGATGGTGGAATTTTTAACAGAGCCTAAGATACAATTAGGGGTCAGCAGGATGCCGGTAGGAATGACTGAGGAAAAATTGAATGAAGCACTAACAGCAGGAAAAACAGGAATGCTGCAGGAAAACCCTTATTATTTAGGGGTGAGTGAAGAAGAAGCTGAAAAGATTGCTGCAAAACACATCAAGATTACATTAGATACCGGACATTTGAATATGTGGAGAAAATACTGGCAAGAGGATCCTAAATTGAGTAAAGAAAAGAATGAAGAAACTTATAAAAAGTGGATCTTAGGGCAAGTTGAGAGTTTAGCAAAAGAAAACATGATTGGAAATGTTCATATGGCTGATAATTTTGGCTACCAGGATGATCATTTAGCTCCTGGACAGGGAAATTCCCCTATAAAGGAGGTTGTGGCGATATTAAAGAAACATGGTTATGATAAGGCATATACAGTTGAGCCAGGAGCAGACGCTTCTACTGACTTAAGTGATTTTCATGGCCTGATGAAGACCTGGAAACATTTTGGAGCTCCTATTTACGGAGTAGGCATGGGAGGTCCGCAAGTACCTCAAAACTGGTCAGATGTTCAATACAGTTATTTTGGGCAAAACCAGCCCCCTCACTATATATTCGGCCCATATGCCCCCAGCAATGACTGGACAATGTGGAGTGCTGTTCCTTTAGAGTAATTCTATATATATTTAATTTTATATAATTTATTAAAAGAAGATTTATAAAGTTAAAAGTATTAATATGTTATATCAGGATATTACCAATAAAAAATACACATAATAAAAATTCAATAAAATTGATTATCCTAATAAAAAAAATAAAAAGGGCCAATAAAAAACAGCCAATGATAAAACCCTTCAGAAAATGAAAAAACTAGAAGGCTTGAGTTTTAGACATAAATCAGCTCATCTACGGACTGCAACTTGAGGGTTAAAAATTAAAGTTAATTGTTAAAATAAAAATTGGGTTAAAATGGCTTGGGATAAAAACGAATTGAGCAAATTGCCTTTAAGGGAAAGGATAAGAAGATTAAAGCAGCTGGAAAAAAACAGAAAAAAAGAAATTGATGAAATTGACAACCTGATAAAAGACTCTCAAAAAGAGCTGAGCACTGAAGAGATTGCTGAAGAAATAAGCCCTGAATCAAAAGAAGTCGATATTTCTAAATTGTTTGGCTCAGAAGAAGAAGATCTTGAAGGAACAGTCAAAAAAGAAGCGCCTGCAGAAGAAACAGAAGAAGCAGGTGAATCCAGATATTTGTCATTGCAGCAGGCTGTAGATGATTATGAGGAATTAAGGGGATTAGGCTATAATTCTATAGGGGGAGGTTTAAGCGAGAACCAGATGGAAGCTATTGACCAGATTGGAGAGAGGCTTGACCGGACAAAATATACTTCAGCAAGCAGAGAGGTTGCTAATTTAGTAGTTGCGAGCAGGGCTGTTTTGTATAAGATTAAGAAATATGCGGGACTTGATAATAATAACTTTTAGAAATTATGCTGTAGTGCTTTTGAGCTTGATTATTGGCTGATAAATTGACATCTGGCTCATCAGCCTGTATTTTTCCCAATCTTTTGAGTTGACTCCTATTCCGACAGGAGGTATGTATCCTACATCACCCATTACGTCTCCCCTTACAAAATACTTGAAGTGTTTTGCTGCTTTTTCCATTGTTTCTGTGCTTACCATTTCTTTTGTGCTTTCTGTAATCTGTTTTATATCACTTTCTCTAGTCCCTAAATGTTCATACATTCCCTTTGCCTTGAAGATTCCTAAGTGGCTAAATAACTTGCTATAATTTGCATACTTAGCAACAGGAGCAGCCCCATAAACCCCAGAAACAGTCCCATAACCACCATTATTTGCCTGTGTTTCTTCCTTTACCGAGTAAATTATTTTGTTTTCTTCATTTTTTTCTTTTTTTGTTTCTTTTACTTTTTCAATGGCTTTGTTAATCAATGTCTGCGTTAAAGAGCAGATAGAACTGGCTTTTTTTTTGCTTCT
>JADHVE010000063.1 GCA_016784195.1 Candidatus Woesearchaeota archaeon
GCTGCCTTTCTGGATTAAAAAAGCTGAGTCAATTGAAAAGATTCCAAATAATTCCACTGTCTTATTTGACGAGGGAGCTGTTTTGTTCTCTTCAAGGGATTCCATGAAAAGCACGAATAAGGAACTTAGCAGGATAATGGCCATTGCAAGGCATAAGAATTTATCGCTTATCTTAATAACGCAGAATTCAGCAATGATAGACCTTAATGTCTTAAGATTAGCGGATTTGTTATTGCTGAAAGAGCCGTCTTTGCTGCAGTCAAAATTTGAAAGAAAAGCTTTGAAGGAAATTTATGATGCTGTTTCTCCAAAATTCAAGGAAGTGGGCAATAGAAAGGAGCATTTTTATGTATGGGACGATGATTTTCAGGGGATGTTGAAATACGGCTTGCCGGGATTTTGGAATGATAAGATTAGCAAGTCATTCAGAAATTTTTAATAAAATAAGCCCGCTTTTCTTTTAAAAAAATCATTATAAAAAATTCCATTAAAGTTATGATGAAAACCAAAAGCTCAAAAAAAAGATTAATAGATTACTGGCAATCCTCAAGAATCATTAAAGACAAAAAAGTAATTGAAGCTTTTAAAGCCATACCAAGGGAAAAATTCATTCCACAAGAGCAGGTTAAAGAAGCTTATGGCGACTATCCTTTATCTATTGGCAAAGGCCAGACTAGTTCTCAGCCCACAACTGTTATGCTCATGACAGAAGCTCTGGAATTAAAAGAAGGGGATAAAGTTTTAGAAATAGGGGCAGGCTCTGGCTACCAGGCAGCAATAATTGCAAAAATAGTTGGAAGTAAAGGAAAAGTAATAACAACAGAAATAATACCAGAATTAGCAGAATTTGCTCAAAAAAAGATTAAAAAATTAAAAATAAAAAATGTAAAAATAGTAAATTACGATGGCTCTCAAGGATATAAAAAACAAAGCCCTTATGACAAGATAATAGTTACCGCCGCATGCCCTAAAGTCCCTCCGCCATTGCTGGAGCAGTTAAAAGGCAACGGGATTTTAGTTGCTCCTGTTGGACCTGTTTTTCTAGGCCAGAGCATGTTAAGAATCAGAAAAATAAGAAATGAATTTGAAGAAGAAAATTTAGGCAGTTTTGCCTTTGTGCCGCTTAAAGGAAAATATGGTTATGCTCCCTGATATACTGCTCTTTTTCACCTTACCTTCTTTTTAATTACCTTAATCGGCCTTTTCTTCATTATTTTTAAAGCTTCCCCATACTTCAATAATTTTTCCTTAGCGCCATGATAGCTTATTACAGACTCAGCATTAGTTATGCCCAATTTCATTGCAAACTCAACATCCTTCTTTTTTATAATCCCAGATAAAAACGAAGAAGCAAAAGCATCCCCTGCTCCGGTTGTTTCAACAATCTTGATTTTATTCGGGATCCCTTGGTAGATAGATTTTCCATCAAACGCAGCTGCCCCTCTTTTTCCTTTGGTTATAACAACCATATTGGGGCCTAAGCTCCTCAGCTCTTTTAGCATACCATTAACAGTTCCAGAGCCTACTAATAAGCAAGCCTCTTCTTCATTTAACACCAAGATTTCAACATTGCCTAAAAGTTTTTTTAAATAACCCTTGCCATTCTCAACCAGATAAGAGCTTGCATTAAAAGCTACTTTGATGTTTTTCTTTTTAGCATAAGCACTTAATTCTTCCAGCATCTTAAAAGACTCATTCATCATAGAAGAGAAATAAAACCATTTTGTCTTTAATTTTTTAAGCTGTATTTCGCTAAACTTAAATTTATCATTCAGTCCCTTAAAAGCCAGTATTGTCCTGTCATGCTCTAAAGAATCCAAAATCAAGGAATATCCGGAGCATCCTTTTCCTCTGCTGGCAATTAAATCAATTTTCTCTTTTTTCAGATAGTTTATGATAAAATTAGCATTTTCATCATCGCCTAGCTTGCCGAGATACGCTACTTTATGTCCCAGCCTGGACAAAGCAACAGCTGTATTTGTGCCTCCGCCTCCGGTTGTAAAATTCAGCTCTTCTACCAATATCTTGGCTCCAGTAGGATAAGCCAGCAAATCAGTCTCGCCTTCAGGCTTAAAAATCTTTATCAATTCAGAAAACTTGGTCTTTGCAAAAACATCCACAGTATTGCTTCCAACAGTGATTACATCATACATCTTAACCTAGAAATTTATTTAAGCCTTTATATATTTTGTCAAAAACCTCCTGTTTTTGAGCACAACAAATCACAACCACATTTTGTAGCCCTACCAAGCCACTAATCAGAGATTAGTAGAACTATTGTTGTTTCAAAAAAAGAAAAAAGAAAAAAATTTATGGTGTCTGTGCCAGTAGCCAGATTTCTTTCAGTGCTACTACGACAATTGAGGGTATAACAAAAGCAAGTATGCCTTGGAATATGCCCTGCAGGTAACTACCAATATACATTACTCCACTCAAAGTTGTTCCTGCTCCTGCATAACTCAACAATACCAAAACTACACCTACAACCAAAAATTCTTTTGTCTCCTTGCCTGCTACATTCAAAAAGCCGACTATCAGCCCAAGTACAATCAACAGAGAAACCAACCAAGGCGTTGCATCAACTAATGCAGGTAAAGACAAGCCCAAAATCACTGCAATTATTATCCCTATTATAAAAGAATACTGTCCTATTTTCTTTTCCACATAATCACCTCTTTAAGTTTATATAGTTAAACTTTGTGAACGATAGTATTTAAATATTGTGTTTTTTAAGGTTTTAATATTTTATCTCTAAAATAGTCCACATATTTTTTTCAATTATTATCAAGCCACCATTACAATAAATAAAAATAATCTTTTTGAAAAGGTATAATTTCCTGCGGAAATTATGCATGTCATGGCAAATTTCACCAGACATTAAATTTACGAAGTCCCAGAGGGACACCAAAAATACGAAGCATTTTTCAGTGGAAATTTTTGGAGTTCAGGGGTAAAAATTGCGTGGAGCATTTTTTTATTTTATATTATTTTTTAAATTGGATTTTAATTATTGATTATTTTTTAATGGAATTTTTTTATTGGCTAAAGTGTGAAATATTAATTTAATAGCTTATCTTATCCAGTATATCATGGGCATTTCTTACATTCAAATGCTTATCGAGTTTACCGGCATCGCCTAACTTTAAAGCGAGCATTGTCTTAAGATACTCAAGCTCTTTGTTTGATACTCTGGCAAATTTATCAGCTTCTACCAGCCCATAAGGATAGCCTAAAAAGATAGGGTCATTAGAGTTCTCTTTTAATAAGCTTAAAGCCTCCCCTATGCCGGATTTCTGTTCTTTATAAATTTCAAACCTGAATATATGTCTGGATCTTTCATGAAACCTGACAAAAAACATCTCTGCCTTGTGCTCCAAACTCTCAATCTCAGCAACAGGATGATAATACCACTCAGCTTCAGGACAGATGGTATTGAGAACTGTAATCAAAGATACTCCATTATCAGTCATTAAAGTGCAGCTCTTGCTTAAAGCAGTGACTAAAATATTTTTTTCCAGGCCTTTTTTGAACAATTCCTCCAGATATTTGTTTTCATTTGTGATAGTGCTTTGTAAAGAGCCATCCAAAACAAGCATATCTCCAATTTCCATTCCTTCAGCAACCCTGGAAGCAATTTTTAATTCAGAGAACCTTCTCACAACGCCTGCAATTCTGGAAATATTAATCCTGCTCTGGCCACTCCTTAAGCTGGAATCGAACGAATCAAAGGCCAAATCCTCTTCTGAAGGCAGCACCTCTTTATTCTCAGAAAACAGTTTAGTTTTATAACAAATTTCACCATCTTTATTATCAGCATAAATCAAAGCATAAAACTCTTCCTTCTTTGATGTTACCTTCCTATTGTTTTGGTGCACAGAATAATAAACCCTCATAAAATTGAGAGAAAAATCAGCAGCCTTTAGAACTTCCAGATTTCCGCCGTCAATAAAAGCAATTTTCGCATTATTTGTTGTTTTTTTAATTGGGTGAAAATTGTCTTTTGATATTTTGTATGGCTTATATTTAGAATCAGAAAACTTTGGAATTTCTTCTTCAAAAACAATATCATTGCTTATCTTTTTCCTTAGTTCTTCTATTAAATCATCCATATTTAAAGGTAATTAAACTGCATTTTTATAACTTCTGATTGCCCTTGAAAAAAACAAATCTTTTTAAATCATACTAAGTTCACAAAACTTATGATTACAAAAGAACAAAAAGAATTGATTGAAAGAATAAACAGGTTAAAGAAGGGAAAAAACGCAGTCATTCTGGTCCACAATTACCAAAGGCCGGAGATTTACGAGATAGCTGATTTTATGGGGGATTCATTAGAGTTAGCCAGAAAAGCTATGGAGACTGATGCAAAAATAATTGTTTTGTGTGGTGTTGATTTTATGGCTGAATCAGCTAAAATCCTGAATCCTGAAAAAAAGGTCTTGCATCCTTCAAAACTTTCAGTATGCCCAATGGCGCAGATGGTCACTAAAGAGCAGGTTTTGGAGCTAAAGAAGAAATATCCAAAAGCAGCTGTTGTTACATATGGAAATTCAACTGCAGAGGTTAAGTCTGTCTCAGATATAATCTGCACTTCTGCAAATGCAGTGAAGGTTGTCAATTCTCTGGAAGAGGAAGAGGTTGTTTTCACAATAGACCACAATTTAGCAGCTTATGTCCAGACTAAAACAGGCAAAAGAATAATTCCTATTGAAGGTTACTGCTATGTACACGATAAGATTAAAGCAGAGGCAGTAAAGAAAGCAAAAAAAAATCATCCTGGTGCTAAAGTTATGGTGCATCCTGAATGTAAGATGGATGTTATAGAGCTTGCAGATGCAGTATGCTCAACAAGCCAGATGATTAAGTATGCAAAATCAAGTAATGCAAAAGAGTTCATTGCTGTAACTGAATGCGGAATGGTAAATGCATTAAAAAAAGAAATGCCTGACAAAAACTTTTATTCCGGAGGCGGAACCTGCATCCAGATGAAAAAGATTACCTTGGAAAAAGTTTATGATTGCTTGCTGAATGAAAAAAATTCTGTTGAGCTAGACAAAGAGATTATGGACAAGGCAAGAATGGCTTTGAAGAGAATGATTGATGTTTCTTAGTTCTTCGGCATTGTTGAAAATCTCGCCAATTTGGCCAGTGAGTGCCATTCGCACGCAAAAATGCGAAGCATTTTTGGTGTCCTGGAAATCTATGATTTCCATGACTTCGTAAGACTGCAAGCATTAGCACGATTCAAGCCCGAAGGGCTATTGCTTCGTGCGTAACGAACGGGAGATTTTCAACAACCCATTAGTTCTACCAAACATTTAAATACCTTTTATCCATATCATTTTTCTTAATATGGACCGCAAACAATTATTGAAAAAAGCATTCCAGAGAGGGCATCTGCTTACATTAAAAAACAAACCCTCCAGGGAATGGATTAACAAGTTCATTGTTGAGGAAACAAAAGGAGATATTGGCTCTGGAGACATTACTTCAGACTCTGTTCTGAAGAACGGAAAAAGAGTAAAAGCAGTCATCTACTCGAGGTCTGATGGGATTATTGCAGGAATAGAAGAAACTTCATTGTTATTAAAAAACTCAAAGATTAAAATAAAGCAGTTAAAAAAAGATGGTGATAAAATAAAGAAAAATTCCAGGATTTTTCTATTAGAGGGAAATGAAAAAAACATCTTAAAAATAGAAAGGTCTGTTCTGGACATATTGTCAAGAATGTCAGGCATTGCAACCTTAACAAATAATTTAATTAAAAAAATAAAAAACAAGGCTTCAATAGCTCCAACAAGAAAAACCCACTGGCGCTACCTGGACAAAAAAGCAGTTTATGTTGGAGGTGGCTTAACCCACAGGCTTGCTTTATGGGAATCCATCTTAATAAAGGACAACCATCTGGCAGCATTAAAAACAGAAAAAATAGAGGACATAATAGGGACTGCCTTGGAAAGAGCATGGAAAAACAGGAAAAAAGGAATTTTCATCGAGATTGAAACAGCAAATGAAAAGCAGGCAGTAAAGGCTGCTGAAAAATTTAAAGAATTAAAAACAAAAGGAAACAGCATTCCATGTTTGATCATGCTGGATAATATCAAGCCAATAAAAATAAAAAAAATAATCAGAAAATTAAAAAATAAAAAATTATCCAGCCATATACTAATAGAGGCTTCAGGAGGAATAACCCCAAAAAACATAAAAGAATATTCAAAAACCGGAGGGGATGTAATTTCACTAGGCTATTTAACAACCTCTCCAAGTTCTTTGAATATAAAATTAAAGGGAATATAATGAAAGTAGGGGTTATAGGCTGCGGAGCAATTGGTTCTGTCTTATGTAAATTCATTGACAAAAGCCTAAAAAACTCAAAATTAGTTGCAATTTGCGATATTGACAAAGAAAAAGTAAAAAGATTGCAGAAATCATTGAAAAACAAACCAATAATAACCAATATTGACAGAGTAATAAAAAAATCAGACATAGTTGTAGAAGCAGTCAGTCCATCAAT
>JADHVE010000004.1 GCA_016784195.1 Candidatus Woesearchaeota archaeon
CTTGTCCTTTCTATGATTTCATCAAGTTTTTCCCGATGTATTAACTCCGTTACTAAATCCCCCCCCACATTAGCCAGCCTTTCCATAGGAATCATCATATCACCATGCCCTCCTAAGACAACAGCATCGACATCATTAACAGAAACATCTAGTTCAGAAGCAATAAAATATCTGAATCTTGTTGAATCTAAAATCCCCGCCATCCCGATAACCCGTTCTTTAGGAAAACCGCTTATCTTGTAGGCAGTATAAACCATAACATCAAGAGGATTAGAAACTATAACCAAAACTGAATTTGGAGAATATTTGACAGATTCCTTAACAACAAAAGCCATAATCTTAGAATTAACTTCTACTAAATCGTCACGGCTCATCCCTTCTTTTCTTGGAGATCCTGCAGTTATTACAACAACATCAGAATCTTTTGTATCTTTATAATTGCTTGTTCCAATAATCTTTGAATCAACACCAAGCAAAGGCGTTGTTTCTGACAAATCCAAAGCCTTGCCTTTTGCAGCATTTTCCAGAACATCTACTAAAACAACATCCCCTAGCCCTTTTGAAACAATCCAGTTAGCCGCTGATGCTCCCACATTCCCAGCTCCAACAATAGTTATTTTTTTCCTGCTCATTTATTCTACCTCCCCCTCCTCATCCTAGCTATTAATCTTTCCAAAGAATCTATCTTCTTCATCAAACTTAATTTCTCCCCATCTGCTTCTAATAATTGCTTTGCAAACTTCTCCATCTCGAAATCCTTTTCCCGGATTTTACTGCTTATATTCATAAACTTATCAATTTCCTGGCCTAGGTTACTGAGCTTTATTGCCATACCCCCCATGTCTTTTTTCAATTCTTCATAATTCCCTTTATCTTTTTTCAGATTTTCCATCTGCAGGCTTAATTCTCTCTGCAGCTCTTCCTCAAATTTCTGCAGTATCTTTTTCTGGGCATGGTCTTTTAATCCCTTAAACCCATAAATTTCTTCTTCAAAATCTTTTCTCAGTTGATTTATAACTTCAAGATTATCCTTAAAATTAGTTAAAAACTCTTTTTGATTTTCTTTAATCTCATTCAGTTCTTTATTTAACACAGTTGTTTCGTTTTTTAGATTATTTACAGCCTCATTATTAGAGCAGACACTGCTGTTTATTTCATCGACTAATCCCTTTATTTTCATTAAATCTTTTATTTTTTTTATCATTTTATTTTTTATTTAAATACCCTCTTAATTTCTCTACCGATTTTCTCCTGAAATTTTTAGCATCCTCAACATTTTCCATCTCGCCATAAGTTTTATCAGAGCCTTCAGGAATAACAATTGGATCATGGCCAAAGCCGTAACTGCCTCTTATCTCTTCTGCTATTTTGCCTTTTTCTTCCCCTAAGAAACTTATTGGCTCTTCATTTGGCTCGCAGTAGCCAACAGCAGACTTATACACGCACTCTCTGCCTTTAACATTCTCCATCAACTTTAAAATTCCCTTCAATCCAATCCGTTTATGAATATAAGCAGAACTAGTGCCAGGAAAATCCTTCAAAGAATGGATAAACAGACCGGAATCCTCAGCAACCACCGGCTTTTTTAATTCTTCAGCAAGTTTCTTAACAGCCGCCTTAACAATCTCTTCAGGATCATCACTTCTCAATTCAGGATAGTCTATGTCTACCTGCTCAACCTCAATTTCTTCTCCAAGAATTGCCTTAAACTCCCTGACCTTATCTTTATTATGGGTAACAAAATTAATTTTTTTCATACTAAAAAGAAACGTTAACAGTTTTAAATACTTTGTGAAAAATAATTAGAGTTATTCGGCCTTAAAATAAAACCTAAAACCTCATTTCTCAATATTCCTTACATTGATTATCCCGTTCACAATATTAAGTTTATCAATTACTGCATCTGATACAGAGCCGTCAATATCAACAATATTATAAGCCCAGTCTCCTCTGCTTTTATTAATCATTCCGTGAATATTCAGTTTACTTTCCCCTAATATTTCAGAGATTTTGCTTATAGTGCCTGGAACATTTTTATTAAAAATTCCCAGCCTTGTTTTTCCTCCATTCTCCTCAAGAAATGTTCCGGGGTAATTCACCGAATTCACAATAGTCCCTTTTTTAAGAAAATTATTTACCTGTTCGCTTACCATTACTGCACAGTTCTCTTCTGCCTCATGTGTTGAAGCTCCTAAATGGGGAACAATAGTAACTTTATCGTTACCTCTGATTTCCTCATTAGGAAAATCAGTGATGTATCGTTCAACAACACCTTTATTAATTGCCTCCTTCAAAGCAGTTAAATCAACCAACTCCCCCCTTGCAAAATTCATTATCTTAACTCCTGGCTTCATGATTTCAAACAGCTCCTTGTTTAATATCCCTTCAGTCTTTTCATTGTATGGAACATGCAGAGTAATATAATCAGCTTCTGCAACCAGCGCCTTTAATTCATCAGATTTTTTTACATTTCTTGAAAGCTTCCATGCATTCTCTACAGTTATATAAGGGTCATAACCGATAACTTCCATTCTTAAAGCTGAAGCTGCATTCGCAACCAGCATGCCAATTGCCCCTAAGCCAATAACAGCTAATTTTTTCCTTCTTATCTCGCTGCCTTTAAATTGGCCTTTATTCTTCTCAACAGCCTCTACAAAATTATCCCCCACTGATTTTGTCCATTCAATTCCCTGGACAACTCCTCTTGAAGCAAGTATCAGGCTGCAAATCACTAATTCCTTCACTGCATTTGCATTGGCCCCAGGAGCATTAAAGACCACAATTCCGTTTTCAACACATTTCTCAACAGGAATATTGTTTACGCCAGCTCCTGCACGCCCGATTGCTTTTAAATTCCCTCCAAGCTCAACATCATGGATCTTAGTGCTCCTCACAATCATTGCATCATAATCTTTTGCAACCTGAGAAACCTCTTTAATATCCATCCCGGGCTGGTAATTGACCTCGTAATTCAGCTCATTAAAGATTTCCTTTGCCTTCGGAACTTTATCAATTATTAATACTTTCATTTGCATCACCTAAAAATAATTCTCCAATTGTTTTGTTAGTTCTTTAACCTCTTCCAGAGTCAAATCACCCATATGCGCTATTCTAAAAGTAGTCTTTTTACCTTCTTCAACAAGCTTTTCATTCATTTTACCATAGCCAGAGTCGATTGAATAGCCAATTTGCGCCATCTCTTTTTTGATATTGTTAAAATCAATATTTTTTGTATTCAAGACGCAGGAAATCGTATCAGAATGGCAGTTTTCTTCAGAAAACATCTCAAAGCCATTCTTCTTAACCCAGCCTCTTGTATAAGATGCCATCTCTTTATGCCTATTGAACCGGTTTTCAAGCCCCTCTTCTTTTATTCTTGCCATCTGTTTCTTTAAAGCATAAAGATGAGGGATAGAAGGCGTATAAGGAGTCATATCTTTATCGTACATCTTTTTCAGCTTTAACAGATCAAAATAATATCCTCTTCCTTTGACTGTTTCAGCTTTTTTATAAGCCTTTTCAGAAACAAAAGCAAATGCTATGCCTGGAGGAATCGCCAATGCTTTCTGCCCGGAAGCCAATGCAATATCTATTCCCAGATTATCTGTATCAATCTTCATTCCTCCAGCAGAAGATACAGCATCAACAATCCATAATGTATTAGGATGATTTTTCATAACTTTTGAAACTGCTTCCAGGTCTGAAGCAGTGCCTGTTGATGTCTCATTATGAACCATGCAAAATGCTTCAAAATTTCTATCAGCCAAAACCGTATCAATTTCCTCAGCTTTAACAGCCTTGCCAGGCTCAAACTCTATCTTTGCAGCTTCTTTACCGCACTGCTCTGAAAGCTCAGACCATTTTTTTGAAAACGCTCCATTGACTGCGTGCAAAACATTGTTATTAACACAGCTTCTGATGCTCGCTTCCCAAAAGCCAGATCCAGACGAAGTTGAGATTAAAACATCTCCCTGTGTCCCAAAAATTTCTCTTAATCCGGGCTTCAAGCTTCTGAATAACTCCCTGAACTCCCCTGTTCTGTGACCTATCTGAGGATTGCTCAGTTCAGTTAAAATTTCTTTCCTGACTTCTGTCGGACCGGGTATAAACAGCTTATTTGACATTTTAACTCACCTCAAATTTATGCAAGACCAAGCCTGAAAACAATTTAGGGTAAAAATAAGTTGATTTCTGGGGCATTATCTTGCCTTTTTTGGTTAATTCGATTGTCTGCTTTAAAGAAGGGGGCTTTACAAAAAATGCAGTCTTGCCCATCCCTGCTGCTTCAACTGTAGCTTCATTCCCTTTGATAAATTGAATTTTTTGCTGTAGTTCTTCTTCTGGAATTTTCAGAATTTTTTCAAAAATTAATTTGTGTAGTATAGCTACATCCAGTTCTTTATAAGCGATATTGTCCCCACCAAAAATTTCATCCAAAACATCAGCATTTTTCAATTCCAAAAAATAAAATTTATTCTCTTTGGCAATAATAAAAGATTTCTCTGGAATTCCAATATTATCCAAACTGTCAAGTTTTTTAACATAAAAATATTCTGAAAATCTTTCAATATCAATTTCTACATCATTAATAATTCTGTTTGTCGGAAGTATTAACAATCCTTCATTATATGCATTCACCAAAGTAACCATAACATATTCAGCGCCTTTAACATCCTGATGGTTTTTATAAAAATTTAAAGATGTCTGGTAACGGTGGTGCCCGTCTGCCATGATTGCTTTTTTACCTTTGAGGTTGTGGATAATATCTAGGATAATATTTTTATCATCAACTGCCCATAGTTTATGTACAACATTGTTTGCATCGACAAAATTTATATTCTCAGGATGATTTGTTATATTAGTTAAAATCTTATCCTCCTCTTTATTATCATCCTCATAAATCATGAAAAGATTCCCGAAATTAGCCATTGTCTTTTCCATAAGCCCGTACCTTTCATCAACAATTTTATCAAAAGTCTGCTCATGCGGCAATACATCATTACCCCACTCTTCAATCTTTAAAAGGCAGACAAAACCTGTTCTTTTAAACTTAAAGTCATTAACAGTAAATTCCTGCTGATATACATACAAAGATTCTTTCTCATCCTTCAGCAATACTTGATTATCTATCCACTGATTTAGGATTCTTCCGGCATCTTCATGAGAATCATTCAGATTGACATGAACAAAATTATATTCTGCTGAGGCAAGTTTTTTTTTAATTTTCTTGCTGATAACATCATAAGGTGGAGAAATTACTTTCTGAATATCCACTTTATCCGGATTGTACCTATAACCCTGAAATGCTTTAATTTCTACCATTTTATTTTCCAACTAAGCCAAAAAAATAAACATCATACTGTTTAAAAACCCTTTGACACATTTTTCATAATTTTAAAATATTTAACAAACTTAGCAAAAATTTATAAATCTTGACACATTCTTCAGAGCAATGAAAAAGCCGGAAAACATAAGGGAATTTGTCTGGAAAATTATAGACATGGACCTGTCATTAAAAAAAGACCTTTCAAGAGGAATAATCAATACAAGGGCTCTAGCAAATTATATAATAGACAACCATAAGATAAACACTTCAATTGATTCTGTAATAAGCGCAATACGCAGATACAATATTGTTCCGGAAAAAAACAGGGATGCAGGCATTGTGTACAAGCTTCTAAAGCAGGCAGAGATAAGAACCCTGACCAAGATGGCTTATCTGTCCTTAAAAAAGAATGAAGACACAACCTTAAAATTATCCCAGATTCTGCCTAAGATTAATTTCGAAGCAGGTGAAACCCTAAGAATCCTTGAAGGCTCAAAAATATTCAAGATAATGATAAACCAGAACAGCTATGATAGGATGCATGAGTTATTCGGCAAAAAGAACATCATTGACTCAAACAAAAAAATAGGCATGATTGAAATGGTCTATCCAGACATATTAAAGAAAACTCCGGGAGTATTTTCAGTAATCTCCACTGAGCTTGCCCAAAACAACATCAGCATCATCGACGCTCTTATATGCTCCAACGAACATATTATTGTTGTAAATGAAAACGATATTCTAAAAGCTTTTGAAATACTTAATAATTTGTGTAAATAGTATACAACTACCTAGAAAACTCCTCAACCTTTGCTCCAGTAACTTTAATCAAATCCTTGCCAGACATTTTAATACTTCTTGTATGGCTGCCGGCATTAAACGCAGCAACCTTGTTCTCAGTAACCTTCTTATCAAGATAAACAGGAATATTGAACAAATTCCCAAAAGGAGGAACACTCCCCATATTACAATCAGAAACTTTCTTAACTTGTTTGGCATCTGCTAACTCAACGTTTTTAACCTTCATTATGTTCTTTAGCTTCTCAAAATCAAGCTCTTTATCTCCTGAAACGACTGCCTGCACAAATCCTTTCTCAGTCCTGCAGATTAATGCTTTGCAACCCTGCCTTAACTCTGTTCCTCGTATTTCAGCTGCCTCTTTGCTTGTATAAACGGGCTTATGCTCCATAACCTCATACTTGATACCCTTCATGTTCAAAAGTCCAATGATTTTCTCAAAAACAGCATTCTTTTCTTTTTTCTTGACCAAATCCATCTTTATATTCAGCTCATTCAGCTGCTCATCATCAACCTCAGAAGGAGAATCCTCCATCAAGGACTGCGCAGCCTTGTTTTTTGGAAACACAATAACCTCTCTTATGGATTCATTACCTGTTAAGATTGTAGCTATCCTGTCTAAACCAAAAGCAATTCCTCCATGTGGCGGAGCTCCATACCTAAAAGCATCCAGCAAAAACCCAAACCGTTCCTCTGCCTTTTCTTTTGAGATTCCCAAAATATTAAACATCTTCTCCTGGATTTCTCTTTCATGGATTCTTATTGAGCCTCCGCCTATCTCTACACCATTCAAAGTTATATCATAGGCTTTTGACTTTGCCTTAGCAGGCTCTTTATCCAGCAATTCCATATCCTCATCTTTTGGGCTGGTAAAAGGATGGTGGATTGCAATATGCTTCTGCTCATCTTCGTCAAACTCAACTAAAGGAAAATCAGTAACCCACATAAAATTATATTTTTTATTATCAATCAGATTCAATTTCCTGCCTAGCTTAAGCCTTAACTCTCCTAATGCAACATCAACAACATGATGCTTAGGGTCTGCCACAAATAACAACAAATCCCCTTTCCGGGCATCCATCTTTTTAATCATGTTATTTAGTATTCTGCCGTCAAAAAACTTCACAATAGAGCTTTCAGGGCCTTTATCTGTTATCTTTATCCAAGCTAACCCTTTTGCACCATATATTCCAACAAGCTCTGTTAATTCTTCTATCTCTTTTCTACTGAATCCTGCGCAGCTTTTTGCATTTATTCCTTTGACTTTGCCTCCTGAGCTAATAACACTTGTAAAAACCTTAAAGTCACTGCCTTTTACAATCTCAGTCAGATCCATCAAGAACAGATCAAACCTGGTATCCGGCTTATCACTACCATATTTTTCCATGGATTCCTGATAAGTCATTCTCGGAAATGGTATCTTCAGGTTTACATCTAAAACCTCTTTCCATATCTGCTTTAGCATCCGATCCATGATACCATAAATGTCTTCCTCATCAATAAAACTCATCTCAACATCTATCTGCGTGAATTCAGGCTGCCGGTCTGCCCGTAAATCTTCATCCCTAAAGCACCTTGCTATCTGAAAATACCTATCAAATCCACTGACCATCAACAGCTGCTTAAACAACTGAGGGCTTTGAGGCAGTGCATAAAACTTTCCAGCATGTACTCTGCTGGGAACTAAATAATCTCTAGCCCCTTCTGGAGTTGACTTTGCCATTATCGGAGTTTCAATCTCCAAAAACCCTTCTTTATCAAAAAAATCCCTAACAGATTTTGTAGTTTTATACCTAACCAGAATATTTTTTTGCATAACAGGTCTTCTCAAATCAAGATATCTGTATTTGAGCCTCATATCCTCATTAGCCTCTTTCCGATCATCTATCTCTAATGGAGGAGTATCTGCTTTGTTTAGAATTTCAAGCTTATCAGCCAAGATTTCTATCTCCCCAGTATTTAAGTTCGGGTTCTCTAATTCTTTCCCTCTTGCTCTTACCTTCCCCTCAATAAATAAAACATCTTCTCTGCCCAAATGCTCTGCTTTCTTATGCACTTCCTTATTATGCTTAGGATCAAAAACTGCCTGAGTAATTCCATACCGATCTCTTAAATCAATAAAGATTATGCCTCCATGGTCCCTTCTGGAATTATTCCAGCCTGTCAGTTTAACATTCTTTTTAATATCTTTTTTCCTCAAATCCCCACAGGTATGAGTTCTTTTCATAAAGTATGTTATTCAGAAGATATTTATAAAGTTTGTTAAATTTTTATTGATCCTTTTTTGACTATTGAATTCTTAACACTCAAGTCCATTGGAATAGTTTTTTTTTCGTTGATTCAATCAAAAACATTTTAAATAATCCAGTTTTACTTGATTCAATGCTCAACGAACTATTATGGATTTTATTGTTGTTTGTAACTTTCATAATCCAGATTCTGGCTTATAGGTTCTTTGGAAAAAACGGCCTGTATGCATGGATTGCAATTGCAATTATCTTAGCTAACATACAGGTAATGAAAACCATAGGCTTTTTCGGTTTAGTGACTGCTTTAGGGAATATTATATACGGAACCACATTCTTAACAACAGATATCTTATCTGAAAATTACGGAAAAAAAGAGGCAAAAAAAGCAGTCTGGATTGGCTTTTTTATGTTAATCTCTGTTACAATCATAATGCAGATTACATTGTTTTTTACTCCACATTCAACAGATAATTTAAGCCCTGCTTTACAGCAGATTTTTGGTTTACTGCCAAGAATAACCATTGCAAGTTTAACAGCTTATTTGATTTCACAATTCCATGATATCTGGGCTTTCGAATTCTGGAAAAAAATGTTTAAAGGAAAACACCTATGGTTTAGAAACAACCTTTCAACAATGACCTCTCAGTTAATTGACAATGTTATTTTCACATGGATAGCCTTTATCGGCTTTTTCGGCCTGTTCGGTTGGAACCAAGTTTTCACATGGGACATTATAATTCAGATATTCTTAGTTTCTTATACAATGAAATGGTTTGTTGCTTTGTTAGACACACCGTTTGTTTATTTATCAAAAATTATTAAGAAAAAGTATTATTCTTGAAAAAATCTGAATCAAATTTCTTGAATGAAAATAGTTTTGTTTTTTTTATAATAAAGAATGTTAGAAAAACAAGGGATAAAACAAGGACAATTGAAATATAAAAAGGAATCAAATTGGGATATGTATTCTGTAGTAAAAATTTAAAATCAGATTTATCAAGACTCATCAAGTAATTAATAATAACATCTAGAATCGGAATAAGAACAAAATATTTAACAAATTTTAATTTGTTATAGTTAAACAAGATTATTAAAAGGAGCATAAAAGAAAAAAAGTAAGGCATCATAAAGAAGAAGAATTGTATAACCTGGGACGATTTTTCTATTCCTTCACAAGAAACTTCAAAACGATTTTGTATTGGTTCTAACCCACTCATTAAACATATTAGACTATGATTGGTCTCGTGCATAAACGAATAAATAGAATGAGTGACCCATAGAGAAATACCTATAAATCCAATCACATAACAAATGTATGCTATTATTTTAATAACTTGTTTATTAATGAAATTTATTTTTTTAACCATCTCTTTTTCAACCTGTTAAATCCATCCTCTTTTATACTTCTCCTTATCTCATCCATCAGCCTCAGAATAAAATTAACATTATGTAGAGAAGCCAGCCTAAAATACAACAGTTCACTTGCAACAAACAAATGCCTTAAATAAGCCCTAGAAAAATTCTCGCAGGTATAACAATTACAATTTCTATCAGCAGGCTTCTCATCTTCCTTAAACTTTCCTCGGCTTATATTAATCCTAAACTTATTCTTTTTATCTCCTTTCTCTTTTGGAGAAACATACAGATAGCCTCTCCTGGCCCACCTTGTCGGTGCCACACAATCAAACATATCTATTCCTCTTTCAACCGATTCAAACAAATCCTCAACAGCACCTATCCCAAGCAGATGAATCGGCTTTTTCTTATCCAATAAAGGGATACACCACTCAAGAATGTTATGCATATCTTCTTTATTCTTTCCTAAGCTTCCACCGATTGCATGCCCTTCAAAATCCTGATTATTGATAAACTTCGAGCTAAAAATCCTTAAATCCTTATACTCTCCCCCTTGAACAATCCCAAAAAGAGCCTGTTTCTTATCCTTATATCTTAAAGACTCTAATGCCCAGTCATGAGTTCTTCTTAAAGCCCTCTTTGTATATTCATAACCTGACAAAGGACTTGTACACTCATCAAAAGCCATTATGATATCTGCTCCGAGGTTGGACTGAATTTTCATAGATTTCTCAGGAGTTAATCTTATTTTATCTCCATTAACCGGGCTTTTGAAAGTAACCCCAAAATTATCAATTTCAGCTTGTTTTTTGTTTTTTATTTTGTTTTTTTTACTGGCAAATATATTTCCAATCTTTCCAATTCCATGCTCCATTCCAAACCCCAAAGAAAAAGCCTGAAACCCACCTGAATCAGTTATTATCGGCTTGTTCCAGTTCATGAACTTATGCAAACCCCCTAACTGTTTAACCAATCCATCACCAGGCCTCATATGCAGATGGTAAGTATTAGCCAAAACAGCTTCAGCCTTTGATTTATCCAAATCGTCATTGCCCAAGCTCCTGACAGTAGCAGCAGTAGCAACAGGAACAAAAGCAGGAGTCTTAAAAGAGCCATGCGCAGTTTTCACTATCCCAGTTCGAGCCCGGGTTTTCTTATACTCATCAATTATCTTAAAACTAAACTTGACCATACCAGAAAAAGAATTTTTGTTTGTTTTTAATCATTTTTATTTTTACCCTGTATTTAAAACAATTAAGTTCTTTGATACTATGGCAATTATTGTACTCCTTATTCATTCTAGATTGAAGGTAATAATTATTCAATAAAAAGATTATTCCATCATGCCTTTAATTTTAGCATCAAAAATAATGTCTTCTATCTTTTTCAGGTTCCATTTTATAGAATCAGACTTCTTCCTTAATTCTCCATTCCTAAGGTTAAACTTCAAAAATTCTCCATAAATTTCCTCAACCAGTTCCTTAATCAAAAGAGCATCTTTAAATTTCTTCTTGATAATGTCATTGACAGCTTTCCTACCTACCTCTCCAGTCAGATCGCACAGTCCCATAAGGTAATCCACTGCATTTATCTTCAAACTTGCTTTGGTAGGAATTTTTTTATGTTTCACAAATCCATAATAACATAAAGCTTCAGCATATTCCTGATAAGCAACTTGGTGTATATTAACATCAACAATAATATTTATAGCATCCAGCTTAGTTTTCTTTTTCTTTATCTCATTAACATACTTAGAGGCCTCATCCAGATTACCCCTGTGAATACTGTAAATCAACCTCTTTGAAATGCTGATAATATCTCTGGAAAGAATTATAAGCTCTTCTCTTACTTTATCTGATTTTCCCATCTCTTGCCTTATTTTAGCAAATTCCTGTTTATTAAGCATTTTATCATTTAATTTCACCATATTTATAAATCTTTTTGAAAAACAAACCCTTGCCAGTTTTGGCAAGGGTATTTCCAAGATTTTTATAAAACCTCAAAGTTTTTCAAGATTTTTTTACAGGTAAAACAAACAAACAAAAATCCTTAATTTTTCCAAGATTTGTTTTTACTTCGTAAAAACAAAACATTTAAATACCATATATTCCAATAAATAGAATATGGCAGATACAGCTCTAAGAGGTATTTTCATATTCTTGGAAAAAGTAGGCTTGTTTGACATACTTCTGCCATTTATACTTGTTTTTACTATTCTCTTTGCGATTCTGGAAAAAACAAAGGTTTTCGGAACAGACGATATAGAAGGGAAAAAATATCCCAAAAAAAACCTTAATGCAATTGCCTCATTTGCAATAGCATTCCTTGTTGTTGCTTCAACAAAACTTGTAGGAATAATAAATGAAGTCGTGGCAAACACTACTTTGCTGCTTTTGCTTTCAATACTTTTCCTGCTATTAGTCGGTTCTTTCTTTAAAGAAGGAGACCCAGTTTATTTAGAAGGGGGCTGGAAAGTTTTGTTTATGGTTATTATGTTTATAGGAATAATCTTAATCTTTCTTAACTCACTAGGCTGGTTGGAAAATACATGGCAGTACTTCGGAGGGACCAGCAAAGGAGAAGCTATAGGGGTAGTAGTGATGATCATTGTTGTTATCCTATTTATAATGGCAATCATAAAAGAGCCAAAAAAATCAACTGCTAAATAGCAAAATTTAAAAACATATCATATCCAGATTAACCAAAGAGGTGTAAAACATGGCAAGTAACGTATACCAGCTTAAAGGATTCTTTGAAGTATTAGAAAAATGGGGTTTAATCGATATTTTACTTCCATTCCTGCTAATTTTCACAATACTATTTGCGGTGTTGGAAAAAACACATATTTTAGGGGCAGATAAAAGAAACCTAAATGCAGTATTATCATTAGTATTTTCCCTGATAGTTATAGTGCCTCACGCAACAGGCAATTACCCTGCAGGCTATGACCCTGTACAGATATTAAATGCTGCTTTGCCTTCTGTCTCACTAATTGCTGTAGCAATCGTCATGCTTCTGATAATGATTGGCTTATTTGCCCACGATAAAGTTATGCTTGGATTGACAATGCCCGGCTGGGTAGCCTTAGTTTCTGTCATAACCATAGTACTAATATTTGGTTCTGCTGCAGGATGGTATGCATCAGGTTTTAATTCCTGGTTAGAGAGCATATTTGGTTCTGATGCTTTAGCAATTGTTATTATGCTGGTTGTATTTGGAGTTATAATAGCTTTTATAACAAGTGGCGGAAAAGCAGATGACGCAGGTGGCATAGTAAAAAAGATGGGCTTTGACTTTCAACGCTTGTTCGGCGGAAAATAAATAAAAAATGGCAACTTTCTTGGATGTAACGGGTTTGCAGTATTTCTCAAACATTTTTGCATTCCTTTTTGTATGGCTGCTCATATATGCCCTTCTTATGTACACCAAGATATTTAGCAACAACCACTGGATAGCTGCATTAATAGGCTTGATTATAGGGCTGTTTACATTATTCACTCCGGCAGTAACAGGCGCAATTATAGCTATAGCGCCGTGGTTTGCTTTATTGTTTGTATTTGTAATGTTGATTGGCGTTGCCGGAAATATATTTGGGGCAGGCAGTGAACTAACACAATTTCCTGCTTTTAAAGGCATCTTGTTTACAATAATCATCATAATTTTTGTTGTAGGAATTTTAGGTTATGTACGGAACCAGATAAGCGTGCCGGAAGAAATAACTGAAGAAAGTGATTTTTCAAAAATAACTAATGTAGTATTTCATCCAAAATTCATAGGCATGGTCTTTGTTATGATAGTTTCTGTATTTACAATAGCCCTGCTAACCGCAAAACAATAGCTAATTCTTAGAAGGAGTTTTCTTGCCCAATCTCTCTAACCTACCTATATTCTCGGTTAAGCTGGGCAATATTTTCTGGAATACTTTCTCCATAGCCTTTATCTCAACCCCAACATTAGATATATCCTTATCATAATCAGAAATTTTTGCCATAAGGCTTTTATGTAAAGACTCCAAGCCAAGGCGTATATCTTCTGATCTCTGCTCAATCTTATTCAGCCGGGACTCTGTTTTTTCTTTCCATCCAATGACCTTATTAATATCCTTGACCAACTCATTCCATTTCTCATCAATAATAGCCTCTGCTAATTCCTCGATTCTTTCTCTCTCTGTGACTGGAGCAGCAGCCCGATAATCTTCTGGAGGCTGCCCAGCACTCGGATACTGCTCGGGTGCAGGTTGTTGCCATAAAAACTCTGAAGGAGGAGGCATCTGCTGGCTAGGTTGCTGGCTCATATTTGCTTGGTTCATAGCATCAAAAACCTGGGAAGAATTATAGCCCTGGCTTTGCAGGTTCTCAACTATTTGATTATCAGCATACCCCTGTTGTTTCATAGTCAGTATCTGATCAACAGGCAATCCCTGCGGAGGAGCAGCTGGAGGAACTTCTTCTTTTGTTTCTTTCTTTTTCCCAAAACTAAACAAAGCCATTCCTTCACCTCTTTTTTGATTAAATCAGTCTTTACTATATATTTAAAGCTTTCTATTTATGAACTCGATACAGTTAAGTTAAAATACGCCTCCATTATTAATTTTTTATTTGTTATTGATTATAAAATCATTTAACCTTGAGGTTTTTTCTGGTCTTTTATCTTTTCATCTATTATCCTCTCTACCTCATTCTGTGTTACAAATTTAACAGGATTCCATAGGTTGATATATTTCTCTAAAACCTTAACTTCATTTATTTTAGCAGCTCCTTCAAGATCCTTTACAATCATCAGTATTTTTTCCTTCATATCCAGCATCTCTTTCCTGATTTCATTTATATCAGAAGTCAATGTCTTAATATCAGTAGAAGATGTCTTGTTCTTGCTCAGCATATTCTGCTCTGCAACCTGCAGCCCTTTCCTTATATTTGTAAATGCCTCTTCCAAAACCTTCAATCTTCTCTCCAGATTGTTCATCTCCCCTTTTACTTCGCTAAAATCAGGGGCAACAGGAGCTTTATGCTTAAACATGCCTGTACCTTCTTTCTTAGGTGGAGGCGGCATTCCAAATTCTTCTGGCATTTTATTTTATTATTTGTTTATCAGTTTTAAATTTTTTTTGTTTTTATTCATTAAAATAAAGATTTAGTATTAAATACTATGTTAGGATTTTACAGTAGTGCATTGATTAAACTATGTTTATTATCCCTCAAGCACAAGCACAAGCTTAAGTTTGTAAATATACAAAAGCAAGGACTCTGGTTTTTTAATAAACAAAAACCTGATATACACTATCATAATCCAAAAAACCGCAAATTTTAAATACTTTCAGAATAAGAACATATTATAAAATATAGAAAATAGTATAAAATATATATTATAATATAATAGGTAAAGGATGAAACTTACCAACAAAGTAAGTAAGGTTTGAAATGTCAAAAAAACCAATTTCAGCAACAATTGACGAAGAACTGACTAAATGGATAAGTAAGCAGACAGAGGACAAGCAAAAATACAGAAACAAATCCCATTTAATTGAGATAGCCTTAGAGTTATTAAAAAATCAAAAATAAACATTATAAAAATCCATTAAAAAAAAACCAATACAAAAAAATTAAAGGTAAAAAACTAAATTAAAAATGGCTTTATTCGGACCAAGCAAAAAACCATTCTCTTACGAGATCATAAGGGAAGGCGAAGAAATAATTTTGATGGTTGACTTAGAGGAATACCCTAAAATTCCCTCTTTAGAAGATGATCCTGTATGCATGTCAAAGACCTGCGACTTGTTGATAGAGGCAGGAAGAATGACAAAAATAGTCTTCACGCAAAAAAGAAACTATGAATATGACTATTATCAGACAACCTTAATACAGGAAATCGCAAAGCTGTACCAGCAGTTAACAAAAAGAAAGGATTTTTTCAGTTATTCAGGATTATTAGAAGACAAAGCATGCAGCAGGAATATAAACACATGGTATGCAAACGTACAAAACATAATCTCCAACCTGTTAAGAAGCGACCCGTTAGGAGCCTATGTAGAATTAACAAGGATAACAAGGGAAGAAAAAATAAAAGCCCAGAAATCTTTGGATGAAAACTTCATAAGGTGTGAAGAAAAATACATCAAAACATTAAACAGTTTAATACTCCCTCTGGAAAAGACCAAGCTGATATCAACAGCAAAGCCTTACTTAGCAGGTCATAAGGTAGGCAGCAGAGAAGTCTACAGGAGAATATTTTCTGCCTCTATAAGGCCTGATTTCATGTTTACCCGGCTCATGGCTGCTTACCCTTCAGACGGTGAAGAGCTGAGCTCTTATAGTGTTGGCGATACAGAAATAACAATCTTCCAGATTCCGGACTCTGTCCAGTACCTCTACCATATGATGCCTCCTGAATTCAAGCTTTCAGAGGAAAAATACGAAATCTTAGACACAGCAAGAAAAATAATGGCTGAGCATAAGCCAACAAAACAGGAATTTTTCGAGCCTGAAAGGATGAGGGAAGTTTTCTCTAAAGTAGGCTCAGATTTAATCGAAGAATTAGTCAGCTACAGAAACTTAAAAATATCAGACAAAGAAATAGAGGAATTAACCAGAATACTTGTAAGATACACAGTAGGCTTTGGCCTGATTGAAGTTCTGTTGCAGGATGAAAAAATCCAGGACATCTCGATAAACTCTCCAATGGGAGAAATTCCGATGTTCATCGTGCATCAGGAATTTTCAGATTGCAAAACAAATATAATGCCCACAAACCCAGAAGCAGAGTCATGGGCATCTAAATTAAGGTTGATTTCAGGAAGGCCTTTAGACGAAGCCAACCCGGTTATGGACACAGAATTAAGAATACCCGGAGCAAACGCAAGAATTGCAGTCATAGCACCTCCATTAAACCCTACCGGCTTAGCCTATTCTTTCAGAAGGCATCGTGACAAACCATGGACTCTTCCTTTATTTATTAAAAACCAAATGATAACCCCGTTAGCAGCAGGCATGCTAAGCTTTTTAATAGACGGCTCAAGGACAATGTTAGTAGCAGGAACAAGATCAGCAGGAAAAACAGCTTTACTAGGCTCTTTGCTTGTAGAACTGATGAGAAAATACCGCATAATCACAATAGAAGATACCTTAGAGCTTCCTGTTCCCGCCTTAAGAAACCTGGGCTATAATATCCAATCAATGAAAGTTGCTGCCGCCTTAACCAAAGGAACAACAGAAGTTCCGGCAGATGAAGGAATCAGAACAACATTAAGGCTTGGAGATTCTGCATTGATTGTAGGGGAAATTAGATCCAAGGAAGCTTTGGCACTTTACGAAGCAATGAGGATAGGAGCATTAGCCAATTTAGTTGCAGGCACTATTCATGGAGCTTCCCCTTATGGTGTTTTTGACAGAGTTGTAAATGACCTGCAGGTTCCAAGAACATCCTTTAAAGCAACTGACATAATAGTTGTCGCAAATCCTATAAGGTCAGCAGACGGCCTGCACCGATGGAGAAGAGTTACTCAAATAACAGAAGTAAGGAAACACTGGGAGCATGATCCTTTACTTGAAAACGGCTTTGTTGACCTGATGAAATATGATTCAAAAACAGACCAGTTGCAGCCTTCTGATGATTTGATTAACGGAGAATCTGAGATTTTAAAAGGTATTGCAGGGAATGTAAAAGAATGGGCAGGCAGCTGGGATGCTATCTGGGAAAATATATTATTGAGGTCAAAAATGAAAGAAACCCTTGTTAAACTCTCAGACCAAGTAAAAATGCCCTCTCTGCTGGAATCAGACTTTGTAATACCCTGTAATGACCAGTTCCACTGCATCTCAGATAAAATCAAGAAAGAAGTCGGTTATTTAGACTCAAAAAGAATATTTTTCGACTGGAACCAATGGCTAAATAGAAGCATTAAGAAAATCAATATGAGATAAAAGTAAAATAGATTCAATAAAAAATTACCGCCAATAAAAATAATTAAAATAATTTATACTGAACAAACAGGATTACATTGGGTTGTGAACATGGTTGAGTTAATACGTTATTAATTAAAAATTTTAAAAACAAAAAAAGACACAAGAAACAGAACTGGAAAATGTTCAAATGTTTGAGTTTAGGTAAAATCGCTCAATGGTTAAAATTAAAAAATTAATGTTAAAAATTAATTAATTAAAAAATAGGTGATAAGTAGATTGGCAGCAGAAATAGATAAAGAAAAATACAGGAATTTAGTGCAGATTTACAAAAAAAACATAGAGAAAGAACTAGGAACAAGCATATCAGAAAAGAAAGTTGAGTCAAGAGAATATCAGGAATTTAAAAGTCAGTTTATGCCCCCTCACTTAACATTATATGAAAATCTATGCAATATAAGTGAAAAAATACTGAAGATAAAGCCGGATAAAAAATACGAGGCAACGCTGCAGGAAGCAATAACTATATCTCATTTAAACGTAACTCCTGCAGGAACAACCTCTTTTTCTTATTTCGCGCCCATAGTAATAATCCTATTTGGCAGCTTGATATCCTATGCAGTTTTCCAGTCAATGTTTTTTGTATTCTTTTTCTTTTTAACTGGAATACTTGTATTAAGACCATTAACCAAACTACCTGAATTTATCGCAAACAACTGGCGCATGAAAGCATCTAACCAGATGGTTCTCTGTATTTTTTATGTTGTAACATACATGAGACATACTTCCAACCTGGAAAATGCAATAGGATTTGCATCAGAACATCTAGCCCCCCCATTATCCCTCGATTTAAAAAAGGTTTTATGGGATATTGAAACAGAGAAGTATTCCACAGTAAAAGAATCTATGGACATGTACCTTGAAACATGGAAAAAATGGAACATGGAGTTTATAGAAGCTTTCCACTTGATAGAAAGCTCATTATATGAAGGCTCTGAGCAAAGAAGGCTGAACTCACTAGACCGTTCTTTAGATGTTATCCTTGAAGAAACTTATGAAAAAATGCTGCATTATGCCCATAACCTCCAAAGCCCAATCACCATGCTGCATATGCTCGGGATAATAATGCCAATACTCGGCTTGGTCATACTGCCTTTGATGGTAAGCTTTATGGTTGATCCGGCTAAAGGCATGACAGCAGGTAAATTAGCCATTTACATATCAACAATCTATAATGTTACACTTCCATTTGTAGTCTATTTCATGGGAAAAGCCATTCTAAGCAAAAGACCAACAGGATATGGTCAGACAGACATTTCAGAAGATCCCCATATTAAAAAATACAAGAACGTTTTGATAAAACTTGGAAAGACAGAGGTAAAGATAACCCCCCTCATATTCAGCATAGTAATAGGAGCAGTTCTTTTATTCATAGGCATCAGCCCAATTTTATGGCATGCGGTAGGCTTACAAGATATTGGATTTTCAGAAGAAGACCTGGCAAGCCCCTGCGGACATAAATACTGCTTATTAGGATACAGAGACACAGAAACAGGAGCAGAAGGTCCATTTGGCTTAGGAGCATCTTTGTTAAGCTTGGCAGTAACTGCAGCATTTGGTATAAGCATAGGCCTGTTCTACAAGCTGAGGTCAATGAATGTAATCAAAATAAGGAATCGGGCAAAAAAGCTTGAACTGGAATTTGCTGCAGCTTTGTTTCAATTAGGAAACAGGTTAGGAGATGGCCTTCCGGCTGAAATTGCATTCGGCAAAGTAGCAGCTGTGATGGAAGGGACAATCTCCGGCTCTTTTTTTCAGCTTGTCAGCATGAACATAAAAAAACTCGGAATGGGTGTTAAAAAAGCTATTTTTGATCCTGCACATGGGGCTTTGGTTTCATTCCCATCTAACATAATTGAAAGCTCAATGAAGGTCTTATCTGAATCCATAAAAAAAGGTCCGATGATAGCAGCACAGGCCTTAACAAACGTATCAAGGTATATCAAAGAAATCCATAGGGTAGATGAGCGCCTAAAAGACTTAATGGCAGACATAATTGCATCAATGACATCCCAAATCAAGTTCTTAACACCTGCTATTGCAGGAATTGTCATAGGCATAACCTCAATGGTATCCAATATATTGGGTAAATTAGGCTCTCAATTAGGGAGCATGGGGGGTGTAGAAGGCCAGCCAGCTGCCGGAATGGAAATGCTAGCAGGATTCGGCCAGGGCATTCCTACTTTCTACTTCCAGATTATAGTAGGCATATATGTCGTACAGATTACATATATCCTGACAATTTTGGCAAACGGGATAGAAAACGGCTCAGACAAATTAAACGAAAGACACGAGCTTGGAAAAAACCTGATTAACAGTACAATCTTATATTGCTTAATTGCTGGCTCTGTAACTCTGTTATTCGACATAATAGCCGGGCAGATTTTATTGACTGTTTTGGCTTAAGAAAAAAAATTGTTTTCTTACGTATATTTTTAATTATTATGACCTAGAGTTATAAAACTAGAGTGTCATTAAGTGTAGAATTCTCATAACAGCACGGACATCCTCGCGTGAGATATGTCAAAAATCAAAGATTTTTGAGCATGCTCGGAAATCTCCGATTTCCGACATATAAAGGAGTAAGTCTTCCTAATTTTGAAAAAGAGAACACTCAAAACTGCTAAATTAAGATTTTTTATCAAAAACGATAGAAAATCTATTATGCAGTTTCGCTTAATATTCTCTTTTCTTATCGCTCCAAAGTTTTAGAGAAAATAAAAAATTTTTAAGGTGATTTAGATGGAATTTGATTTGTCAGACATAGAATTTAGTTACCCAGATATAAAATGGGTTTGAAATTGCCCAAAAAACCTTCTAAAGAATTGGCGGAGTTTATTGGTATCTTAGCTGGTGATGGGCATATCAGTTTTAATACAGATAAATATCGAGTAAGTATTTCAGGAAACTCGGTTTCAGATTATAAATATCTCACTAATTATACTAATAAATTAATTTGCCATTTATTCAATTTAAACATAAAAATCCATAAAAGAAAGAATAAAAATGCAATAGCAATTATTTTATCATCAAAAGGTGTTGTTTCATTTATGGAAGAAATTGGTTATTATAAACACATTGTGGATATCAAAATTCCAGATTGGATAAAAGATAATCAAACTTATGCATCTCAGTTATTAAGAGGACTAATTGATACAGATGGGTGAGTGTTTGTTTCCGATAAAAAAGGCGCCCCTAATTATCCATGCATCGAATTAACTACAGTTTGTTTTGATTTAGCAAATGTAGCAAGAAATTTTCTTAAAAAATTAGGATTTAATGATGTAAAAATTCGCTCATATAAGTACAGCCACAGCAATAATTACTCTTACAAAGTTTCATTATATGGTTATGATAATCTAGCAAAGTGGATAGAAGAAATTGGATTTTCAAACCAATATAAATCAAATAAAGCTTTAAAATATAAAAATGGGACCTGTGGAATTTGAATCCACGACACCTACGTCTTCAGCGTATAGAGCTGCACTTTCATGCATGTGCTCTCCGTAGCCGAAGGTTTGTGATCAAATCCCTCTCAGACTGAGCTAAGGTCCCAAAATTAAACAATAAAGAAATAAACTATATTTAAATATGTTTCTATTCAATCTCTTCTTCTTCTGTAACGGGCTCTCCATCCAGTTTTTCTTCTTTTTTCTTTTCTTCAGTATTTTTACTGGCTTCTTCTTTTGACTCAGAATTTTCTTTAGAACCTTCACCAACAACCTCTAACTTACCCATTTTTCCGGTAGTCAGTTGCTTCTCACCCTGCCATTCGCTAACATAGCCATTAGTGATATGAACCTTATCGCCTGCTTTTACTTGATCAATCTGCTCATTCCACAAAGAAAGCTTAATATCTCCGCTCTCATCCTTTGCAATAGCAGAAGCTACTCTCCCTTTGTTCCCGAACTTCTCAAACTCCCGAATTTCTCCAACATCAACAATATCAACAACGATATCAACATTGCCCTGCCTTGCTTGTAAATCTTTAATTGCCATTTTATTATCACCGCCACTTAATTGAATTTTATTTATTTTATTTAGAATTCAGATATTATTTATAAAACTTTAGGAAAAACTATATCACTTAACCAATTTGCCTGCATTCTCAAACTCTATATCCTGATTAACCAATTTCCTCATTGTTTCCTTTAAATTCTCAATTTTGACTCTTATCTGCTTGGTATCATCCCTGTTCCTCAGAGTAACTGAATCATCATCCAGGCTTTCAAAATCAACTGTTACACAAAAAGGGGTTCCTAATTCATCATTTCTCGCATACCTTCTTCCTACACTTCCGGATTTATCATAAGCACAATTAAACTCTTTTTTCAGCTCATCAAATATTTCCCTGCTTTTCTCAATCAATTCAGGCTTATTCACCAAAGGAAAAACTGCAGCCTTGATAGGAGCCAGTTTAGGGTGCAGCTTTAAAACAACATTCCCTCTTTCTTTATCCTCATTATAAGCATCAAACATAAAAACTAAAAAAGCCCTTTCAACGCCTTGAGAAGGCTCTGCAACAACATGAGGAACAACTTTCTTCTTGCTCTCTTCATCAAACAAGCTCAAATCCTGCTTTGAATGCTCCATGTGCTGCTTTAAATCAAAATCAGTTCTGTTTGCCATGCCTTGCAGCTCTTTCCACCCAAAAGGAAACTTGTATTCTAAATCCCATGTATCCAAAGCATAATGGCTTTTTTCTTCTTTCAAGTGCTGCCTTATCCGAAAATTATCTGCTTCTGCTCCTAAGCCTGTAAACCATTTATGCTCTACTGCCAGCCAGTAAGCATGCCATTCTGTTTTTATTATATTTTTTTTCAAAGCCTCTTTTACCTTCATCTTTTTCTCTTTCTTATTTTTCTCCTGCATCTCATCAGAATAAATAAAGAGCTCATGCTCCAGAACTTCTTTGATAAAAGGGCATTTGCCTGTTTTGTCTGGATGTACAAAATATTCTATTTCCATCTGCTCAAATTCTCTGCACCTGAATAAAAAGTCTCTTGGGCTGATCTCATTTCTAAATGCCTTTCCAATTTGCGCAATTCCAAAAGGCAATTTCATTCTGGCATTCTCCGCAACCAGTTTAAAATCAGTAAAAATCAGCTGTGCAGTCTCCGGTCTTAAATAAGCCTTAGCAGACTCTTCTTCAATAGGCCCGACATTTGTTGTAAACATCAGGTTGAACACTTTTGGCTCTGAAAAATCGGATTTGCACTTAGGACATTTTATCTTATGTTTCTTTATCATTTCTTTTATTGATTCTAAAGTTACAGCATTGAATTCCTTCTTTAACTCATCCTCTAGTAAGTGGTCAGCCCTGTACCTTTTGCCGCATTTCTTGCAGTCAAGCAAAGCATCTGTAAAATTCTCAGCATGCCCTGAAGCTTTCCAGACTTTAGGGTTAGTCACTATGCTGCCATCAATTCCTACAATATCCTCTCTCTGCCTAACATGAAAATTCCACCAGTTATATTTTATATTGTTTTTAAGCTCTACCCCTAAATGCCCAAAATCCCAAAATCCGGCTAACCCTCCGTAAATCTCACTATTCTGATAAACAAAGCCTTTCCTTTTGCAGAATACTGCCATGCCTTCTATTGTTAGTTGGGTCATTTTTAATTTTAGATTAGGTTTTTGGTTTATATAGTTTATTGTTTTAGATTTGGAATCCCTACTATAAAAACCAAAAGCTTTTTATATAAGTTTGATTAGTTATATTGTAAATATAAGTTATTTTACCTATAAAAGTGCTAACAGAAAAAGAGATAGAGGTTTTAAATCTCAGAAAAAAGGGATTGAAGCAGATAGAGATAGCTAAAAGGCTCAAAATTTCTCAACCAGCTGTGTCATCATTTGAAAATTCGATTTCACGTAAGATAAGGTCTTCTATTGAAATTCTAGAATTAGTTAAGAAACTAGGGTTAGATGTATCTAAATTCAAAAAAAGAGGCCTAAGTTGAAGCACCTTAAATCAAAAATAAATAAAAACAGGGTACATCTGGAGGTTGTAATAATCTGGATAGTGTTAATAGCCTTGATTACTTCTTACTTATATCTGGAACCTAGCATCACAGGATTTACAATTGCTAAAAAACAGTTTAATCATACTGATAGTATAGATTTAGTCCTTGACTCAAATTCTGAATATACCTGGGCATTAGCCAACCAGGGCCAGTTAAGCTCAATAAGGCTAAATGGCCATGTTTTGGATAAAGGCTCTGCTAAGGTTTATGTTGAAAATAATGACAGAAGGTATTTAATATTTGACAGCTCTGGTTTAGAGGAAAGTTTAGATTTAATTACAGGATTAGTTGTTTTGAATGAATTGATAAACCAAACCATTAACGAAACAACCAATATAAACGAATCATTAGAAAAAACAATAAAAATCAATTTGAAGTATAAAGAGGATTCTGAATATGATCCAGATGATGATGGTGTTGAGAATTTAACTGGTGTTGTTGATTTAAGTGTTGCTGAAAGTGAATTTAATTTTGAAGCTGATAGTGAAAAAATATGTACCAGATGGGAAATTGATTCTTTAGACAGCGGAGGGATTACTGCAGTATGTTATGGCTCTGAAAATTGCTGTAGTTTAATTAACTTGGTTCCAACAAGAGAAAGTTGGGATGAAGTGTTTTATTCTTATTATGGTTCGTATGGGGCTAATTATGATAATATAGTTTCTGCCCAGGTTATTTATGCAGATTATAATTTAAGTCCTGAAGAGCCTTATTCAGATATGGTTTATAGTGGATGGGATAATCTAAGTGTTAAATTCATTGAAGAAAATGTTGTTGAATTTGAAAATATTTGTGTTGAGAGCTGCATTTTGAGTAATTTCAATGAAAGCTCATATAAATTAATATTTGAAATAAATAACACTATTTTAACAATTGAGGAAATAACATATATTTTGGTTGAGGAAAAAATTGTCAACAATCCTCCTGTTTTGATTAAAAATATTTCTGATGTTCTGATTGATAAAAATAAAAAATATTCAATTGATTTAAGTGAATATTTTTCTGATGAAGAATTGCTGAGTTATTCTTATTATGAAGTTGAGGACGTTTCTGTGGAGATTGATGACAATATTGCTACAATAATTCCGGGCATAGATTTTATGGGGATTAGATATTTATTCTTTAAGGCAAACGATTCTTTGTTGACTTCAGTTTCCAATGTTTTCAAAATAAATATTAGTGAAGGAGTATCTGAAAGAGAAGAAACTGTAGAGACAGAAAGGGTAGTTATTAACAGGCCTGTTAAGTGGCTCAAAAAAGTTAGATTAGCTGAAGCCAAGGCAGATTTAACTATTAACCTAACTCCTGATGCTGAGAATATAACAGTAAAGAAGATTGAAGATGGAATTAAAGAAAAAATAAAAGAAAACAAAATAAAAATAAAAGAAAATGGTGAGATTAAAGAGTTAAATGAGTATGAAACTGAAAAAAAGACTGAAAGATTAGAGAAAAAAGAAAAAACAAATTTAATAACTGGAAATGTTATTGGAATAACCGGCTTTGCCGTAAAAGAAGCTGTTGATAATTCTACTGAAATAATAATTGAAGATTCAGTTGAAGAGGTTGAAATTGAGTATTATACTACGGGTCCTGTTTCTGAAGAGGAAATTATTGAAAATAATAAAAAAAGAATTGTAATAAGCTCAGACATACATTACGAGGATATTCTAGCTTATAGTTTCCTTGATACTGAAGCTAAAGTTGATGCTGTTAGATTATACTGGCTCGTCAACAACTCAAGGCAGGAAGTTAATGTTGATAAGTATGACACAAATGAAAATGGTTTGGTTGATTATGTTGAATGGAATGTTCCTTCTTTATCTAACCAGACCTATGAACTGGTCATAGAAATCACTAAAGCCGAGCATTTAGATTCGAATAGAGAGTTTATAGCTGATATCTATGAACAGGTTAAAGCACAAGATAATAATTGGGCTTTGGTTAATGATGGAGGATATGTAAGAGTTACATTTAAACAATCTCTTGATAATACAAGAGATATTACTTTGTATGCAAGAAGTAATGGAAGTGCCTCAGTTGAGATTTATACTAAGAATAGTGATGTTTTGATTACTCAGTTTGAGAATATTGATTCTGAAAATTGGTACAAAGTTTATTTGAACAATTTAAATGGAACTCAGGATACTTTTGACTTAAAAGTTAATGGCGCAGTTGAGTTTGATTATATTGTTGATCCAGATGATCCTTATGCAATAAAAGATAATGGAGGGTATAGAACCTGGGGAGATGGAACTTTTGCAGAAACTTGTTCAGAATATAAGGATCCCAGCAATGGATATACTTATACTGGAGATACAGGTGATGGAATCTATACAATAGCACCCGATGGTATTGCGGCTAATGGATTTAATGTAACTTGTAATATGACAGCCGATGGGGGTGGATGGACTGTACTCTTACAAGCAGACGGAGTAACAAGCAATGATTATAACTTAGATCCTGTATGGCCTAATGCAACATTTGCTTGTGGTTCAACATCCTACAGTTGCACACTAGGTTATACCAGAATAAGTTCTATTATGAACAATAGTAATGGACCGTTCTTAAGAGTATATTCTTCTGATAGTGGAGCACTATTTTATTTTAAAGCGAATGACAGTGATGACTTCTGGGGAACTAGTGCTCAAAGAGAGGCTTTAACAGCAAGTGAAGATAATGCTAATTTTGGATGGATGATGAGATCCCATTATACTGCCCTTTATGGTAATAATTCGGATGTAAATCATAGTACATATTCTAATGCAAAAACAAATGGAGGGTGGTCAGATCATTATGCTCCGTGGGCATGGCCAGCTTCGGATAACCATATAATTGTTGCAAAAACAAATAATGGTTTTTATTCAGATGCAAATAATAAAAAAGGTGTTGTAATGGTAAAATCCGTCCCTAACATTGATCAGAACCAAGTAACCTTCCAGTCACCAACACCCAGCAGCGGAGACACCCAACAGGAAACATCAGTAGAAATCAATATTTCAATAATCAAATCTAATCTCAATGAAGTTAAGTATGACTGGAATGGGATTAATTACACAATGTATAATGATTCTTTGATTTTGATGATGAATTTTGATAATGTTTCTTCACTGGGTGAAAATAATACTCATATTGTTGATGTTTCAAGATACGAAAACAATGGAACAGCCGGGGGAACTGCTCAAGTTAATGCAACAGGTAAATATGGTAATGCTTTATGGTTAGATGGTAATAGTGATTATGTAGAAGTTATAGATGGTTCGTCATTAGACATAGGAACTAATAGTATGACTATTTTGGCTTGGGTCTATCCAAGGACTTTTGGTAGTGGTGATGAGATTGTGAAGAAAGATAATGCTTACATATTAAGATTGAGTGGTACTTCAGGAGCCATAGAAGGTTATGTATGGGCAGATACAGATGGCAATTTAATTGGGGCAAGTACTAATCTCTTAAACCAAAATGATTGGAATCATGTTGCTATGACTTACAATACCACTCATCAGCAATTGTTTGTTAATGGGGTGGCAGATATAACTGATCCTCAAACAGGCAATGTAGATAATAGTGCAATTAATTTAATGATTGGTTCACACCAAGATAAAGCACAGGAATTTTTTGACGGCTTAATAGACGAAGTAAGAATATGGAACAGAAGCTTAAGTTCAGATGAAATTTATCAACAGTACGCTTCAAACTTAAATAAATATAGCTCAACACAATGGTATCTTTATGTCAATCAGAGCAAGAATGCAACTGCTGGATTGTTAGATGGAACTTATTCATATAAAGCTTATATAAGAGATATTTTTGGAAATAATTATTCAACTGTAACAAGAACTATAACAGTTGATACTCCATATCCCACATGGTCTAATAATAAAACAAATTTAACTTCGGATACAACATTAAACAGCTCTGTTTATTTTAATATAACTTTAAGTGAAACTAATCCAGACAAATATGTTTTCAGTTGGTATAATGGGAGCAACTGGTTAAACGATACAGCAACAAGCTATATAGATGGTCAGAAAATCCAGGTAAATAAAACAATAAACTCCAGCCCAATCTATTGGACATGGTATATCAACGATACTTCAGGAAATTTGAACCAGACAGATATATGGAGCATTGCGCTTCATTCTTCCATAAACATTTCCCTTATATCCCCAACTTCAGCCATCAATGCATCACAAAATAAAACTTTCAATGTAATAGTAAATGTAACCTGTAATAACCAGGTGCCTTGCGGAGAAGTAAATGTTACACTTTACAGCAAAGAGTATGTTATCTTTGATAATTTTGATACTGGGTCATTCAAAGAGGATCGCTGGACTACTTCCAGCAGCGAAGCTGAAGGTGACATCAGTGTTAGAAGCACTACAGCATATTCAGGAAGCTATTCAGTAATAGCGGATGCTAGTGCTGCTAACTTAAATGAGCTGATAACAGATTATGATTTTTCAGGAAACAACTATATCTATTTAACTTACTATTGGAGAGAATCAGATGATGGAGATGATACTCATCTAGGGTCTGATCATTCAGGCAATCAAAATGCAGATGGAGTTTACTTCACATGTGACGGAAATTACTGGTATCTTATTCAAAATCTGACCGGTGGCTCAGCCTCATGGACAAAGGTAGAAACTGACATAACTAAAGACCCTAATTTTTGCGCAACTATTAATGAAACTTTTAAAATAAAATTCACGCAATATGATAATCTTGAATGGCCTTTTAACGGCATTGCTTGGGATGATATAGGTATAAGGTATCGTTCAGGAGATGGAGGAATAACTTCAACAAACTCTTCTGTACTACCTTTCTGGACTAATGTAAACAACCCTTATAATCTTACATTAGGTACCATGGAAAGCCAGCTTGTTACATTTAAAGTCAATGCAACAGGAGCTATAAATGAAACTTTTGAATTCCTTGTTTATGCAAACAGAACTTCTTTGATGTCAGATTCAAATCAAACAATCAGTTGGAATGTCACAATTATTGAAGGAGATACTACCTCTCCAACATGGGAAAACAATAAAACAAATTTAACTAGTAATGCTACCGTAGGAAGTTATGTTTATTTCAACATAACTCTAAATGAAACTAATCCAGACAAGTATATATTCAGCTGGTATAACGGAAGCAATTGGCTAAATGATACAGCAACTGGTTATGCCGATGGGCAAGAAATCCAGGTAAATAAAACAATAGTCTACAGCCCAATCTATTGGACATGGTATATCAACGACACTTCAGGAAATCTAAACCAAGCAGATATATGGGGCATGGATCTTGATCCTTCAATAGGTCTTTCTATTATTTACCCCACTACAGATATTAATGCAACACAAAACGAATTTTTCAATGTGACAGTTAATATAACTTGTACGAGCTTAGTGCCGTGCGGAGAGGTGAATGTTAGTTTAGATCCTACAAGTACAACAGTATATAATTTTACAACTTGTACCAAAACAGGAAATACTGGCCCTTCACAGGCAAACTGTGATTCTGCATATACTGGAACAACTTTAGATGGAAATGTAATTGTTGGAGGAGGTATTCAAAATTGGACAGTTCCAGAAACTGGAACTTATACTATCGAAGCATATGGAGCGCAGGGAGGTAGCAATACTGGAACCCTTGGAAAATTAGGTGGTCTAGGTGCTAAAATTATTGGTCAATTTTCCTTAAATGCTGGTGAAACAATAAGAATCTTAGTAGGTCAAAGAATAGATAGTAGTAATACTTGTGGTGGTGCAGGTGGTGGTGGTGGAACTTTTGTTGTTAAAGGTACAGACAATACAGAACAAAACATATTAGCAATAGCTGGTGGTGGAGGCGGTGCTGGACGAGGTTCTGGTTCAAATGGTAATCCTGGTTTAACAGGAACCTCTGGTGGAATATCCCCTGATCCTGTGAGTGGTGCTGCCGGCACTAATGGGAATGGTGGTGGAATTCCAAGTGTAGGTTGTTCTGGACCAGAAGGTGCTGGTGGAGGTGGTTTTTCTGGAAGTGGATCAAATAATGCAGCAAGTTTAGGTGGTAAATCATTTATATTGGGTGGTGCTGGTGGAACAGGATCAAATGCCGGAGGATTTGGAGGTGGAGCTGCAACAAATTATGGAGCAGGAGGTGGAGGAGGGTATAGTGGCGGTGGCGGTGGCGGTTTAATGGGGGAATGTACTTGTGGAGCTATGGGTGGTTCTGGTGGAGGAGGTTCTTATAATCTTGGAACAAATCAGGATAATACTAATGGAACTAACTCTGGAAATGGATATGTAACAATAACATATTCAGATCCTACCAAATCAGGATTAGTTTCAACAGTTACAAACACAACTCCATTCTGGACAAACATAACAAATCCTTACAACATTACATTAAATAATGGGGATTCATCATTAATAACCTGGTGGATTAATGCATCAGGGAATGGAAATACAACATATGAATTCTATGTATATGTAAATAAGACTTCACTTTTACGAATATCCAATATCACTACGAAATGGAATGTTACAATCAATGACAGTACAATTCCATCTGTTGATTTTGTTTCACCAACTATCCAAAATGGAACTTATGCGCAAAATTCAATACCTGTAAATGTAACATCATCTGACAGCCATTTATCCACTATAGTTATTTATTTGTATAATTCTTCTGGAGGGTTAATTACATCTGAAAGCGGAACTTCATCTCCAACATACAAAAATTTCACAAGCCTTAACGATGGAACTTACTACCTAAATGCAACTGCAACAGATACTGCCTACAATTCAAATTCAACAGAAACAAGAGTAATTTCATTGGATATTAATTCTCCTCAATTCAGTTTTCTATCTCCAACACCCGTGAATGATACAAGACAGCCAGAAAATTATTCTGAAATAAATATTTCAATTACAGAATTAAACTTAAAAGAATTGGCATATAATTGGAATGGCACTAATTACACAATGTATAATGATTCCTTAGTGTTGATGATGAACTTTGATAATGTTTCTGGTTTGGGTGAAAATTATTTGAATGGAACAAATTTCACTGTTAAAGATTTAAGTAGTTATGAAAATATTGGAAATGTGAATGATTCTGGTCCAAATTGGACTTCTTCTGGTAGGTATGGGGGAGCGTTCGAGTTTGATGGAAGTAGAGGATATATACACATTAATGATTCAGGCAATACGAGTTTGGATGTTATTGAAATAACTATGGAGGCATGGATAAAACCTACAACTTATGGTGTTATTTCAGATAGGGGCATCATAATAAATAAAGAAAATGTATGGGAAATGGGACTTGAAAAGGATACAGGTGCCTTACAGACAGCTTTATCTCCTTGCTGGACTTGGAATGGCACTACTGTTATCCCATTGAATGTTTGGACATATGTGGTTGTATCTCATAATGGATCCAATAGATTACACTATATAAATGGCAACCTTACAGAAACTTACAATTGTTCTGGAAATATTACTTCAAATGATCAGGATCTTAGAATAGGGGCTAGAGGAGGGGACTCAGGACCACATTCATATTTCAACGGCACAATAGATGAAGTTCGTATTTGGAATCGTTCTTTATCTTCAACTGAAATCTATCAACAATATGCTTCAAATCTTAAGAAAATAGATTCTGATAGCTGGGAACTTTATGTAAAC
>JADHVE010000005.1 GCA_016784195.1 Candidatus Woesearchaeota archaeon
GGCAGATTGAGAATACTGCCTCATAGTTTCAATAAGCTCTTTTTTACAGGGAATTTTCAGCTTGATTGTAGCAACAGATTTCATGAAAATAATGTAGATGCGCTCGTTTATATATTTTACGCGCACATGTCCAGTGCTTATGGAGGTAAGTCTCAATTCTTCCCGCAACTAAAGTTGAGGGTATCTTGAGACAAGAATTATGAAAATTCAAAAAATTTTCAATGTTAAAATGCAAGATTTCAACAAATAAAATGCAATCAGAATTAAGCAAGGATATGGAAAATTATTTCAAAGAAATAAATAGTAATGTAAGCGGTGCTTATGACATAGCCAATAAGGCAAGGAAGAAAGGCTATGACCCTGAAGATACGGTGGCAATCCCTCTGGCAAAAAACATGGCTGAGAGGGTTGAAGGGCTTATAAGCGCAATTATGCCTCAGATAATGAATGCAGGCATACCTAAAAGAATACATGAACTTGAAGAAGAATATGGGAAGCTGGACTGGAGGGTGGCTTTGAAAGTTTCTCTGGAGACAGCACAAGAAAAATTCTGCAAATTCGAAAATAAGATTCAGGCAATGGAAACAGGCATAAGGGTAGGGTTGGCATATCTAACTCTTGGTGTGGTTGCGTCACCCTTGGAGGGGTTTGTTGGATTGAAAATAGGAAAAAGAAAAGACGGAAAAGATTATTTTAGCCTGATGTATTCTGGCCCGATAAGGAGCGCTGGAGGAACAGGAGCTTCGGTTTCAGTTTTAGTGGCAGATTATATAAGAATAAGTTTTGGTTATGATAAGTATGATCCCACAGAAAAAGAAATAAAACGTACAGTAACTGAACTTTATGATTATCATGATCGTGTTACTAATTTACAATATTTACCAAGCGAAAAGGAAATAATATTTTTAGCAAAAAATGTGCCTGTTCAGATAGATGGTGACCCTTCTGAGAAAATAGAGGTATCTAATTATAAAGATTTAGACAGGATAAAGACAAACAGAATAAGATCCGGGCCTTGCCTTGTTATGGGTGAATGTTTGGCACAAAAGGCACCGAAACTATGGGCAACATTATCCAAATGGCATTCTGATTTTAATTTAAGCGACTGGACATTTTTAAAAGAATTCCTCGATTTACAAGGAAAAGTAAAATCAAAAATAGGCAGAGAGGAGACAAAACAAAAAATAGCTCCTGTCTATACTTATATAGCAGATTTGGTAGCGGGCAGGCCAGTTTTGACACATCCTTTAAGGATGGGGGGTTTTAGGTTGAGGTATGGTAGAAGCCGGACTTCGGGCTATTCTTCAGCTGCAATACATCCTGCAACTATGCATTCTTTAAGCAGGTATTTGGCAATAGGAACTCAGTTAAAGGTCGAGAGACCGGGAAAAGCAACAGCAATAACCAGCTGCGATACAATTGAAGGACCTATTGTGAAGTTAAAAAATGGAAATGTCCTCATACTAGATACTACACAAAAAGCAAAAGAGCATTGTAAGGAAATTTCTGAAATTTTGTTTTTAGGGGACATATTATTCAATTTTGGTGATTTTTATAATAGGGCACATACTTTACTACCTCCAGGATATTGTGAGGAATGGTGGGCATTAGAAGTGGAAAAAGCAATTGTTAATATGTTTGGCGCATTGGATTTAGATAAACTAGCGGAATTAACAACCATTCCCTTGAGCAGGCTGAATGATATACTAAAAAACCCCTTGACTGACAAATTAACTGCTGTTGAAGCAGTAACACTATCCAAAAAATTAAACACACCATTACATCCTAAATTTACATATCATTGGAAAGCGATTTCCCTGGAGCAATTGATTAGTTTAGTGAATTGGTTGGACAGCGCTAAAATAACTACTGGCTATAATAAAGTAGAAAAAATAATCCTTCCGTTTAAAGAAGAAAAAAGAATTCTGGAATTGATAGGCCTTCCACATATAAATACTAATAATGAGTATGTTGTTATATGGAAGGACGATGCATTAGCTTTTAGCACGGCTTTGGATTTGCAAAATAAAAAGATAGAAGAAATAAAAAAAATAATAGAAGAGAGCAAGGATATGGATATTTTAGCTGTTATGAATCTTATCTCTGAAGTAAGATTAAGGGACAAATCAGGGGTATTTATAGGTGCTAGAATGGGCAGGCCAGAGAAAGCGAAGATGAGGAAATTAACTGGAAGCCCCCATACACTGTTTCCTGTGGGGGATGAAGGGGGTAAGCTAAGGAATTTTCAAAGCGCTTTGGAAGCAGGCAGGATAACTGCAGAGTTCCCAGTTTATTATTGTGGTAAATGCGACAAAGAAACAATATTTTCTATTTGCGAAACCTGCAATAAGAAAACAAAAAGAAAATATTTTTGCACATATTGCGGGATGCTGGATGATAAATGCAAAAAAAAAGATTCCCAAGGTATGATCCATAAATCTGAATTATACCGGCTGAAGTATATAGATTTAAATAATATTTTTGGTAAAAGCCTCAAAAAGATAAATATGAACTCGTATCCTGATTTAATCAAAGGTGTTAGGGGGACATCAAACCAAGATCATACTCCTGAACATCTAATAAAAGGGATTTTAAGGGCCAAGCATGATGTTTATGTAAACAAAGATGGAACAACAAGATATGATATGACTCAGCTGCCAATAACTCATTTTAAGCCAAAAGAGATAATGACTTCAATAGAAAAACTAAAAGAGCTAGGGTATAGTCGAGATATAACTGGGAAAGAACTAACTGATCCTAACCAGACTCTGGAGCTGAAGCCGCAGGATGTTATTCTGCCGTCGTGCCAGGAATCTCCTGATTCCCCAGCAGATAAAGCCTTGTTTAATACAACATCATTTATCGATGATTTATTGATAAATTTCTATAAACAAGAGCCGTTCTATAAACTCGAATCAGGAATGGATTTGGCAGGGCATCTAGTTATAGCTTTGGCACCTCATACCTCTGCTGCTATTGTTTGCAGGATAATTGGATTTTCAAGAACACTTGGATTTTTTGCCCATCCAATGTTACATGCTGCTACCAGACGGGATTGTGATGGAGATGAAGCTTCTATAATCTTATTGATGGATGCCCTTTTAAATTTTTCAAGGAAGTTTTTACCTAATTCCAGAGGCGCAACCCAAGATGCTCCCTTGGTTCTGACATCAAATTTAGTGCCTTCAGAAGTAGATGACATGGTCTTCGACATGGACATAACATATAAATATCCTTTAGAGTTTTATGAGGCTTGTTTGGATTTTAAACACCCCTCCAGTATCGATATGGATCAGTTAGGCAAGAAGCTTAACACTCCTGAGCAATATGAGAAGATGGGATTTACACATCAAACCTCAAATATCAATTCAGGTGTTAGGTGCTCTGCTTATAAGACTTTGCCGTCCATGAAAGACAAGCTAATGGGCCAGATGCACTTAGCAGATATAATAAGGGCTGTTGACGAGGTTGATGTTGCGCGTTTAGTCATAGAAAAACATTTTTTAAGGGATATAAAAGGAAATTTAAGAAAATTTTCAATACAACAGTTCAGATGTGTCAAATGTAATGAAAAATATCGTAGGCCTCCACTGATAGGCAACTGCATTAAATGCAACGGCAGAATCATATTTACAATTTCAGAGGGCTCTATAGTAAAGTATCTTGAGCCGGCAATATCATTGGCTGAGAAATATGACTTGCCCGCTTACCTGAAGCAGACTTTGGAGTTAACAAAATTAAGGATTGAGAGTGTTTTTGGGAAAGACAAAGAAAAACAAGAAGCTCTGGGCAAGTGGTTTAAAACAGAATAGCTTGAGCGTGAGATATTTTTTAGGTATAGATAATATTTTCCCAGAATAATTCCTGCTTGTCTAATTTGATAGATTCTTTTACTAGATTATTTACCTTGTAAGTATCATCTAATATTTTTAATATCTTTTTTTTATTTTTTTCTTCACTGTTGTAGAAATCAGAGTTTAAGTCAAGCTGGGCACTATTTTTCTTGAATTTTTTTTCTGTTAGTTCTTTGTTGTAGATAAAAACTATTTTTTTCCTTCTAGTAGATATGGATTTTTTCAATTATCTTAAATCTTTGATTTTACAGAATGCTTTGCGCCGCAGGCCATACATTTGATGAAAAAAATATTTTTTTCTTTCTCTATTTTGGTGTCTGGCTTTCCACACTCAGAACAAAAGACAAAGTCATTAGCGTACTGCATTATTTTTTCATTAATTCTTGATGCAGGCACTTTTGTGCCCATAATGACACTTCCGCTTTTTTTAATCTCTCCAGGGGTTGCTAATCCCCTTAAAACATATTTCAGCATGCTTTCCGGCTCTCTACCTAAAATGCTTGCTATCTGCAGAAAATTGCTTATGACTGTTCTATTTCCCTGAATATGACCTCGGACTTTTGGCAGCTCAAACCTTTCCTTTTCGAAAACCGATTCAGGCAGTTCTTTCCTTATCTCTTTTAATAGCTTTTTGTAATCCATGCTTTAAGGAAACTAATAAGGTTATTTAAAGTTAATTGTTTATTAAGTTTTAAATCAAATTTTTTATTTTTTGTATCATTTTATCCATTAATATTAAGACCATCAAGTTCTATTTTACATTCACAATTATATAAGTTTTATTTTGATTATTTTCTTTGTTTATTTTTTAAGTTTTAAATAATAATAAATAAGAAAAGGGATACTATTTTTTTTACAAAAGATATAAATACTGGCTGGGAAATTGTTGAGTTATGGTATTAGAGTCTTTGATTAGCCCGTTAAAAGCAGAAAAAAAACCCTGGGAGATGTTCTTTATTGGGCTTTTGTATTCCTCTGTAGGCATATTCTTATCCTTATGGATTTTTAAGGATCAGGCAAGCCTTGTTATGGTTTTTTTGACAGTCATGGCGTGTGTTCCTATTGTTTATGCTACTATGAAATTAGAGGAAAAAAAAGACATGGAGATAGATGAAGAAAGAATACTTCTTAAAGAGCATAATAAGGCAATATCTTTTCTCATGTTTTTGTTTCTAGGCATTACAATCTCATGCACTTTATGGTATGTTTTTCTTCCGCAAGATACGTTTACTTCTGTGTTTGACAAGCAAATAGCGACAATACAGGCAGTCAATAGCCAGGTAACCGGCCAGACTATAAACCAATTTACAATACTAACAAAAATATTTTTTAATAACCTGAAGGTCTTATCATTTGCAATACTATTTTCTTTTATTTTCGGGGCAGGAGCTATATTTATCTTAACATGGAATGCGACAGTAATAGGCGCAGCAATGGGCAATTTTGTTAAGGGGCATATAGCAGATTATGCTTTTTTACTTGGCTTTTCCAAAACAGGAATATATTTCCAGGCAATCTCATTAAGCTTTCTAAGATACGCTATCCATGGCATACCTGAGATACTGGCCTATTTTTATGGTGCTCTGGCAGGAGGAATTATTTCAGTAGCAATAGCAAGACATCATTACAAATCAAAACATTTTTCCACAATTTTGTTTGATGTTTCAGAGCTTTTGATTATAGCTGTATCATTCTTATTGATTGCAGCGCTTATAGAAGTCTTTATAACACCAATTTTATTCTAATACCTTAACTCTTCCAGACTTAATCTCGAAAATTTCCCCTTTTTCCAATAAACTATTTATTATTTTCTCAGCAGCTTTATCCTTGCTTAAAATATCACCTATATCAACGCCATCTCCTTTGTCCATACCTTTTACCATGCTAAGGATTTTTTCATAAGGTGTCTCGTCTTTTATTTCTTCAACAACTTCTTCTGCAGCTTTTTCTTCTTTCTTTGGAGTGGGTATGTTATTTAGTTTTAGCTCCATCTTTCTTACTTTAATCCACCTTACATCCTCTATCTTTTTCAGAACCTCAGGCATTATGTATTTTTCAGAGCCGAATTCTCTTGGCCTACCTATTGACAAGGCAACATCCCCTACATCTATGTCTCTGAAGAAACTATTGTCTTCAAATACTCTCAAATTTATCTTACCTGTGCCGTCGTCAAGGATAATACTGTTTTTGTCGGTCTTTAAGACTACTGTTCCAATCAAATTAACCCTTGAGATCTTATTTCCGTTAATCTCTATATAATTTGGCTGCCAGCCATCTTCTTTTACATATATACTATCAAGAATATCTTTAATCTTAACTTTGTAAGCTACCTGTCTTTTTGGTATTTGTTGTTTTTCTAATTCAGGCATTTTACAGAAAAAATTTACCCCCTAAAAAAGGATATTAAAATTATTTATATATTTTTTGCAGTTATACCACATAAGTAATAATTATCCTAACTTATAGTTTTACTTATTTATATATTCAACATATATTAATCAGTTCGATTATTTTGTATGTTACCTATGTATTACAATTTCTGAATAAGCCCTTTTCTTGGCTCAAAAATCTCTCCATGCCTTTTCAATGTCTCGATGATTTCCTCTACTTTGTCTTCTTCAATATTCTTTGCGCTGGCTTCACTAACAATATCGTCAATAGGTATTGTTTTTCCTACTTTGGATTCTAATTCAGAGATAATCCCTTTTATAGTCACTATTTGGTTTCTTTGGGAGGCTGGGATTCCTGTAGAAATCCTGTCAATATCTATCTTTCCTGTTTCTGGGTCAAGGCCGACCTCCCTCAAACAATACTGCAGTAAGTCTATTGCATTTTTGGCGTCTTTTCTTGTAACTTTAGCTCCCAGTCTTATTTTAGCGAAAGCTTCGGACAGCCTTACTAATGCTTCCAGCTGTCTTGGTGAGATAGGTATTGCCCGGGCAGCACCTTCTTCAGTGACTTCCTGGTTTCTCAGTTCTACATAATATTTTTTTATTTCTTCTAATGCTCCATCACTCAATTCAGGATTTATTTTTTGCCTTGTATAAGCGATATATTTTCTTAGAAGGTCTGTTGGTATTTCGGGTTCACCCATATCAGGAGTCTGATGCAGGTTCAGTATATGTTCTGCTAATTTTTCATCATTTTTAACATTAGGTATATCTTTTATTGGAAATATGAGGTCAAACCTGTTTATCAGAGCAGGAGGAAGGTCAATCTGCTTTGCTATAATATCATACGGATCAAATCTTCCATATTTAGGGTTTGCTGCTGCAAGGACGGTTGTTTTTGCAATCAAGGTTGCCTGAATATTAGCCTTGCTTATACTGACTGTCTGGTTTTCAAGAGCCTCATGCATTGCTGATCTGTCTTCTACAGTCATCTTGTCCATTTCATCTATACAGCAGACTCCGTTGGATGCCAAGACCATTGCCCCTGCTTCCAGGCTCCATCCCTTTAAGAATTCATCTTTGACTACTGAAGCAGTGAGGCCTGCTGCCGAAACTCCCTTTCCGCTGACATACCTCCCTTTTGGAGCTATAAGGCTTATCCTACGAAGTAATTGTGATTTACCCGATCCAGGATCACCTACTAAAAGGATGTGCATGTCTCCTCTTGACTGGGCGCCGTCTGTTCTTTCCTTATGGACCCCACTCATTAGCTGGAGTATTAATGCCTCTTTTACACGTTCATGGCCCCAGATTGAAGGAGCAAGGGAATCAATTAATTTCTGTTTTATCTTAGGATCTTCACTTAACTCTTTAATCTGTTTTTCCTCTTCCTCGTTTATGTTAACTTCCTGAAAACTTTCTTCAGCACCTTCTACATAATTTGCTTCTATCATTAAGTCAAACCTTGTACTTTTTGCTCCTGTTCTTGTTATTATTGGTACTTCTTTTATCTGACCCGTTACAATAATCTTACTTCCAGGATTTGTGTGTTTTTCACTCATGGGGCTTACTAGATCATCCTTAAGAAGAACATTCATCCTTTTTGGCTGCCTACCTCCTTCCAGCGCTTCAGGAGACTCTTCAAGGACAATTCCCTGAGCATCAACTAGTTCTTTACTTAATAATCTAAATTTTCCTTTTCTTCCGCAGCCGCATCTTGAAGGTTCTTTAAACTGGCTGTCGAGCTGTAGAATGTTTATGATGTTGCCGCAGCTTGGGCATTCGAATTTTGCAGTAGTCACTTGGGGTCTTACATCGCTTTTTTGCCTCACAATTCCGACCATAATGAATAATTTTCCTATATGCTTGCTTCTTATGTCGCCTATCATTATCTTCTGGCTTTCCGGAAGATTTCTGAACCTGACCTTCAAGCCTTTGATATCATTCTCTAAGTCAAACTGCTCAATTGAAAGCTCAGCGGCCTTAATAACCTCTTCCGGCTCATCTAGCAATCTGTTAGCTAAGTCGGGATTAAACTTTGCTAAGCCCATAAAATCTATAACTAGAACTCTGTTTTCCTTTCTCGCAGCTGCAAGCAATTCAGCATAATAATGGCTTTGAATGAATTCCTTGAAATGTTTAATCTGCTCAGCAGCTTCCATCTTAACCAGTGTTTTAATTAATCTAAATATTTATTATTTTTTACTCCATTAAATTTAAACATTAAATTATCAGCCTTTAATTTACATGCACAATTTTGATGGGTGTGTGGGAAATGTTTTGGCTGCCGATTTAGTTATTAAATCTGTCAGTAAGATATCCTTTGAGGGTTTTAATCTTTATAAATCTCACGCGGGGATGTCCAGTGCTCCAGAGTGAAATTATATTGGGCGATTCAGTGGAATAAGATGAATGTAAAAAAAGAAAATAAAAAACTATTTTTTCTTAGTTACTTTTTTCAGATTCTCAATTAGCATGTCAAGAGCAGAATGCACTTCTTTCTCTGATTTTGTTCCTGTACAAACTATTTTTCCGTTGCTGAATAAGAGGAAGGTCGCTTTTGCTTCTTTTAGTTTATAGACTAGTCCAGGAAACTGTTCTGGTTCATACTCTACGTCCCTCAGCTTTGTTGCTAACACGTTCAGGTTAAGGTCCATTCCAACAGAGCCGGATGCCACAATATTCTGTATCTTTACTACTGGCTTTACTGTTATTTTGACATTGATCTTTTCAAGGCTCTTTATTATTTTCTTGATGCTTTCATTTACTTTCTCTATAGTTCGTGCCCCTGTACAAACAATTTTACCTGAACTGAATATCAAAGCGCTTGTTTTTGGCTCTTTAATCCTTATAACAAGCCCAGGAAACTGCTCTGGGTTGTATTCTGTATTAGATAAGGTTGCTGCCATCTTTTCCAAAGGTATATCATGTTCTAAAGAAGAAGATACTACTATATTAACTATTTTTATATCTCTCTTGGTTTCTTTCTTTGCCATTACGATTACCCCCAACTAAATAAGCTTTATTCTATTTTTTAATCTTTATTTAAGCTTATTTCATGTTTTAAGGCTGTTTTAGCCTTAAAATGTATGTTTTATTTATAAATACTTAAAAAGCTCTTTTATTTATAAATACTTTCATTTTTAAATGAAATCTTTAGGATATACTCTTTGGAACTTATATACCCCCTTGGTTTCCTGTGGAGATTCATTTCTATATTGAAACTAATTATAGTTAATAACAAAATTTTTAAAGATATGAAAAATATTTCTTTTTAAATGACTAAAAAATTTTCAAAGAAAGAAGAACCCAAGCAGGAACCACCTAAGCAGGTTATAAAAACAACATTTGTTAAGGGATTAATTCTAACAGAGAATTCTGATGAGGCTAGGGAGTTGTATAACCAAAACAGATACGGGTGTATGCTTGATGATGGTAAGGTCCAACTTTCTTTATTGGAGTCATTATATCTGCTTGATAAGAAAAGGTTAGCGGTTATAGATGGCAGAAAGAAGAAACTAGATTTTGATGATTTTTTTAAAAAAGCCCAGAAATTAGAGCCTAACCTTTGGGTGAGGTATGTTGTTTTTAAGAATATGAGGGACAGGGGATATATAATAAAGACTGCGTTGAAGTTCGGAGCTGATTTTCGTATTTATGACCGGGGAGTTAAACCCGGGGAAGATCATGCTAGGTGGGTTGTTTATCCGGTGCATGAAGGCACTTCATTGACTTGGTATGAGTTTGCTGCTAAGAATCGTGTTGCACATTCAACAAAAAAGAAATTGCTTATCGCGGTTGTTGATGACGAAGGTGATGTTTCATATTGGGAAAGCCGGTGGTTGAGGCCTTAGTTTCAATCTATTAAATTTTGTTACATTACTCCTTTTTCTTTATTCTAAAAAATGATTATTTATTATTTTTATTAATGGTGATTTTTTTATTGATTATTTTTTAATGGGAGTTTTGGCTTTTATTAAAACTTAACAACAAAATATAAATAAAGCTCTATCTTTTTTGTTTATATGGAAGCTGAAACTGAGCAGAGAGATGTGGGCATTAAGCAAAAGATAATCAATACAATCAAAATAAAAGGGCCAGTAATTCCTGTTCAGATTTCAAGGGAGATTGGTTCTGATATCTTAATGGCTTCTGCCCATCTGTCTGAATTGGCTTCAGAAGGAAAACTTAAAATTTCCAATGTCAAGGTGGGAGGGACTCCTTTATACTATCTTTCTGGGCAGGAAAGTTCTTTGCAAAATTTCTCAAACAACCTGCCTGAAAAAGAGAATAGGGCTTTTGATTTGCTGAAGGAGAAGAAGGTTTTGAGAGACAACCGGATAGAGCCTGTTGTGAGGGTGGCTTTAAGAGCAATTAAGGATTTTGCTGTTCCTCTGCAGACGACTTATCAGGATAATAAAGAAATATTCTGGAAATGGTATCTGCTGGATAAAGAAGAAGCCTCTTTTTTAATCAAAAAGATACTTATCGGAAAAGAAGAGGTAAACCCCGATCCGGAAATCAAAAAGGAAGGGCCTGTAAAAAAAGCTGAAGAAAGAAAAGAGCCGGAAAAAGCCATTGAAGAAAGAGAAGAGCCAGTCAAAAAGGAAATAAAACAGGAAACAATAGAAAAATCAATAGAGGCAGCAGATACGACTTCTTCTTTTTCAGGAGAAGTTAAATCTTATTTTAAAGCAAATAAGATAGAAATAAAAAACGAGAAGGTAATAAGAAAAAATTCAGAGATTGATTTCATATTAGAGATTCCATCTACTATAGGTGTGGTGGAGTTTTACTGCAAAGCAAAAAACAAAAAGAGAGTTAATGATTTAGACCTAAGTTCAGCTTATGTTCATGGCCAGCTTAAAAAACTCCCTGTATTGTTTTTGACTTCAGGAGAATTAACCAAAAAGGCAAAAGAGATGCTTACAACAGAGTTTAAATTAAAAATCAAGAAAATCTAAAATGGGCATTGCATTCAAGGATCTATTAACAGCAAAAGAGATTTCTATAGATGGGCTGAAGAATAAGGTTTTGACTGTGGATTCTTACAACATGCTCTACCAGTTTCTCACGAGCATACGCTCCAGAGACGGTTCTTTACTAACTGATTCGAAAGGGGATGTCACTTCACATTTGATTGGGCTGTTTTCAAGGACTTCTAAATTATTGGAGAAGAATCTTAAATTAGTGTTTGTTTTTGATGGTGAGCCGCCTAAATTAAAGAATAAGGAGAGGGAGAGAAGAAAGGCTTTGAAGATAGAGGCTGAGAAAGAATATAAAAAGGCTTTGAAGAAAAATGATTTAGAGGAGATGAAGAAATATGCGGCAAGGACAACTCGTTTGACTAAGGAGATGGTCGAAGAGGCAAAAAAACTGATTTCAGCTTTTGGGATGCCTGTTGTTCAGGCGCCTTCAGAAGGGGAAGCACAGGCTGCTTATATCGTTAATAAAGGCGAAGCTTTTTCGGTTGTTTCTCAGGATTTTGATTCTCTTATCCATCAGGCACCGAAATTGATAAGAAACTTATCAATAGGAGGAAAAAGAAAATTAGCTGGTAAATTACAATATGGAAATGTAAAACCTGAGATTCTTGATTTATCTGAGAATCTGAATAATCTAGGGGTAGACCAAAACCAGCTGATTGCTTTGGCAATGTTGATAGGTACGGATTATAACCCTAATGGAATCAAAGGCATAGGGCCTAAGAATGCTTTGAAACTTGTTCGGGAATATAAAAGCGATTTTGATGGTCTGTTTTCCTCGGTAAAATGGAATGATTTCTTTGATTTTGACTGGGAAGAAGTCTATTATCTGATTAAGAAGATGCCTGTTACTGATGATTATAAACTGGAGTGGAAAAATATTGATTTTGACAAGATGAAGGAGCTGTTAGTTGAAAAACACGATTTTTCTCTGGAAAGAGTTGATAAGACTCTGGAAAAATTGTCTAAAAGGCAAGAGGGTAAGCAACAGAAAGGGTTAGGTGATTTTTTTTAAAGTAAATAAAACAATTAATTTTAATAATCAATATTTAAAAAACAATAAAATGGAAAAAAAATTAAAAGAATTGCTTAAGAAAAAATTAACAAAAAAACAGATGGGGTTATTACCGTCTTCTTATGATGTGGTTGGTTCTGTAATTGTATTTTCCGGTTTTCCTTTTGAATTGTTAAAAAAAGAGAAACTTATTGGAGAGGCTTTACTTGAGCTGCATAAGAACATAAAGACGGTTTGTAAAAAAACAAAGAAATATTCAGGGAAGTACAGGTTACCTAAACTTCAAATTATTGCCGGCGAAAAGACAAAGGAAACATTGTATAAGGAGAATAATGTCAGTTTAAAGTTAGATGTTGAAAAGGTCTATTTCTCTTCTCGTTTAAGTTCGGAGAGGAAAAGGATTTACCAGATGGTCAAGCCAAAAGAAGATGTGTTGGTTATGTTTTCAGGCTGCGGGGTATATCCTATTGTTATTTCTAAAAATACACTAGCTAATGAGGTGTATGGCATTGAGATAAATCCTTTAGCCCATAAATATGCAACTGAAAATATTAAGTTAAATAAGGTTAATAATGTTAAACTGTTTAAAGGAGATGTTAATTTGGAGTTGCCAAAAATCAATAAAAAATTTTCCAGGATTTTAATGCCTTTGCCAAAAGGAGCTGAAGTTTTTTTAGGTTTGGCTTTGAGTAAAATAAAGAAAAAAGGTGTTGTTCATTTCTATGATTTTCTGAGTGAAGATTATTTTGACTTGGCTAAAAAGAAAATAGCTTTTGCCTGCGAGAAAGCTGGTAAAAAGTTTAAAATTCTTAAAGTCGTTAAATGCGGGCAGTTTTCTCCTCGGGTGTATAGGCTATGTGTTGATTTTATGGTTTTGTGAGGGAGGTAACAAATAGTATCTTATGATGTTTTTTTTCTGAAAAACGTAGACTGGATGTGTCTGCCTAATAGTTATCAGAATACTGTTTCACCCTTTGAACTAAACCTCTTCCAAAAACCCATTATCTTCCAGAACTTCCATAATTGTCTTTTTCTCCAGTTGATTTTTATATTTATCATGCAGCTTCATCTCTTCGATGTATTCTTTTATGCACTCTTTCATTGTCTCTTCTGTCTGGTTTATTTGTTTTAGGAGATGGGAAATACCGTTGTCTTTATGGTTTATTTTTGTTAGATAACAATCATCTTCTTCTTTGCTTTCTTCTTCGATTGTTATTTTGATCATGCCTTCTTCTTCATCAAAATAAAAAGGAAATATCCTGCACATCTTTGGTCTTACATCAAATATTTTGCAGCCCTTTTTGCCTAAAAAGAAACATTTTTTGTCTTTGCCTGACATGAGAATTACCTTATCGTGGAGGTACATCAAGTCTCCATGTTTTTCATCTACACAAGAGTCATCGTCATCATCATCTACTGTTGTCAGCCTACAGAATTTATCCGGATTAATCTTAGTTTTTTTTACAATTCTTGCTATATCCGTTAAGGTAAGCCAGAAACCAGGATCCTTTTCAGTAAACGGCGAAGTACAGCAGTTTATACAATTTAATTGTCCATCTGCACATTGAGTGCATACATCAATTCCAACCATTTTTCTTTTGGTTAAACAGGTGATTAATAAGCTTTTTTGTTTAAGAAAAAAGTGCACGCTCTGCAGTTACTTTCCGTATTTCATTGACTCCTGCCTCAAAGGGTGTTCACTTTCATCATTGCGTACACGAGGAGAATAATCAATAGGCTTATTTAAGGCTTTCTGAATAAAAAATTTTAATAATCTATCAAAACAAAAAAATATAAGAGCGGTTAAGTAAATAATAAGAATTATGAAAAGAAAATACGTTTTTGAATTTTTAGGTAAACTGTTACATAATTTAATTATTATAACTCTGTTATTAGGAGGTTTTATTCTTTTATTTACCCCTTTGATAAATCATTTTGTAGATTTAGATGGTTATTCTTTAATGCAAGCAAACAAATTTTGTAAGGGTTGGGTTGGACAGATAGCCATACCTTTTTCAGAAGAAGTCAGAAGTGGTTGTAGTTATATAGAAGCGGGGTTTTATATATCCATAGGGGCTATAATCTTAGGAATTTCACTTTTCTTAATGGATATTTTTCATGAAAAACCATAAGAATTTCATCCAAACATATGCAGATAATCTTTTCCTTCTAATTTCTCTTCCTGTTTTACTTTTTCTATGGCTTTGAAGAAATCTTTTGCTAAAATTTTGGTTCGGTCATTTCGTATTGCAAAATAGCCTGCTTCTGTGCAGACAGCCTTGATTTCAGCTCCTGAAAAGCCTTCCATCATCCGGATGATTGTTTTTTCATCTATGCCTTTATCAAGGCACATGGCTTTGCTGTGTATTTTGAAGATGCTTAACCTGGAGTCTTTGTCTGGTACTGGTATATGTATTACCCTGTCAAGCCTTCCTGGTCTCATAACTGCAGAATCCAAGATGTCTTTTCTGTTAGTTGCTCCAATAACCTTGACATTACCTAAAGGCTTGAAACCGTCAATTTCAGCTAATAGCTGCATAAAGGTTCGGCTTACTTCTCTTTCACCAGAAGTTCCTACTTCCATTCTTGTTGCGGCTATGGAATCAATTTCGTCAATAAAGATTATTGAAGGAGCCCTTTTTTTTGCTAATTCGAAGATTTCTTTTACAAGCTTGGCGCCTTCTCCGATAAATTTTTGGACTAATTCAGAGCCTACAATCTCAATAAAAGTAGAATTAGTAGAGGCAGCAACAGCTTTAGCTAATAAGGTTTTTCCAGTTCCCGGGGGACCGTAAAGCAAAATTCCTTTTGGTGGTTGTATGCCTACCTTTTTGAACAATTCAGGCTTTTTTAATGGCAACTCCACAACTTCCTGGATTTCTGTAATCTGACGATCTAAACCTCCGATGTCCTGCCAGGAAATATCTGGGTGCTCGACAATTACAAACTTTTCTATGTTAAATTTCTTTGTTATAGGTATTTTTTTTATGATATTCAGGTTTTTCTGGTCTGAGAGGACCATATCTCCTGCCTTGATCTTTCCGCAGCTTTCAGAGACATTTACAGAGAACTGGTTGCCGTTAGGCATTCTTATTATCACGTTGTTTTTGTCAAAGACATCCATGATTTCACAGACCATTAATGGAGGCTCCCTGAATCGGTCTAATTCTTCCTTTAGCTTGTTTATGGTGCTTTTTAATAATCTGTTTTCCTCTTCCATCCTGTTAGATGTAGTAGTGTAATTATATATTACACTGTCAAGCACATTTTTTTCTTTTGAGTTGTTCATTATCTCCAATAACTCACTTTTATTTAAAAATCTTTTTAATTCAGACTAAGAACTTTCCTTTACTCATGATCAGCTCATTATCCAAGAAAACATCAGGATTTTTTATTATACAGTCTACATGGAAAGGTACATTGAAGTTTCCCCCATAGGATTGGTTGTTGCCTAAAGCTATATGGACTGTGCTTTTTACTTTTTCATCTTCTAAGGTAATCCCTGTTATTTTAGCCCGGGGATTAGTTCCAAAGGCAAACTCAGCAATGTTCTTGTGCTTTTTTGTTACCATCAGTTTGTTTAATCTTTCAGCTGTTTTTCCTCCTGAAATTTGTTTGACAAAGCCGTCTTTGACAGAGATTTTAACTGGCATATCCACCAGACCTAAACTTCCAATGCTGCTGTCAACAACAAAAACACCGTTTGTTTTATACTCAGCAGGCATAAAACCAATCTCGCCTGCAGGCAGATTCCCAAAATTTCCTGGTTTAACATAAATTCCCGAGTCATCAAACCATTTTTTATTAGATATTTCTATGGAGATGTTTGTTCCTTTTTTTGTTTTAACCCTTATTTTGCTGCCTTTCTTTAATTTTTTTATCAGCTCTAGGTTTTTTTCTTTAATTTTTTTATAATCAGCTGTTAAGGTTCTTTTTACAATATCTATTGTAATGCCCGGCATAGTTGCAATTCTGATGTATTTTTTACTTGCATTTTTCCTTGCTTTTGTATGGCTCAGGGATTTTTGGGTTATACCCAGAATAACATCATAACCTAGCATAAGCTTTGCTGTTTTTGCAGGAGGCTCAATTCCATGGACTTTAGGTATTGGAATCTTGATTAAGCGGGTATTTTTTGTTATTTTTAAGGAATTTTCAAAGAATAGTTTTCCTATTCTGATTAGTTTAGAATCAGTAATGATTAGAACCTTTTCATTTTTCTTAACATTCAAACAGTTTCTTAAGACATTTATAGCTGCTTTGTTCAAGACGTTCATTTTAGATTAATTTTTGACATATCTTGTTTCTTTAAGCAAAAATCCCAATTATTAAAAATAATAATCCTCTTTTAATTGGCAGGCAGAGGTTAGTTTAAAATATGATTTTTTATTAAACAGCAAATTTGCCTTTTTTGATTACCCAGTGGATGTTTTTCTTTTTGTCTATGCCATAAATGTCCAGCTTTTGCTTTGGGGAATCTATGACGATGTCCCAGTGATAGACTGTTGCACGGTCAGAGTCAAAACCCATGCCCAAGGCAATATGAATCATCCTGGCTATTTTTTCGTTAACAATCAGATAATCACAAAGCTTGGCTTTGGGGTTTGTGTTTATCGCAAACTCACCAATCTTCCTGAAGTTTTTCTTGTACATATTTATAATCTCTTTTGGTAAACTCCCTTTTTTTTCAAAATTTCTTATTTTTTCTTTTGACTCTTTCCATTCTTTTTTCATGAGATTTAGAATCTTACTTGGTGCTTTTAGTATCTTATAACCTTTATCGCCAATCTCTACTATTATGGGGCTTTTTTCAGGAATCCTGTAGCTGCCGTCAATATTAATAACTACGTCACCTATAACAATCCCCTCGACCTTTTCCGGAGTAACAAATGCCTCTCCGCTTGGGAAGTTAGCATAAGTCCCGTATTTTTTGCCTGTTTTTTTGTAATATTCCTGGTCAACTATTTTACGGACATCAGAATCCTTGGCAATGAATTCCCTTCTACTTCCATCTTTTTTTTTCAGGTAAACAGTAAAGTCAGTCTTATAATCACCTACCTGGTCGCCTATGACTCTTATATGATCGCAATTGTCCAATATTTTCTTTATCTTGCTGCTTCTTTTCCTCAGTTTTTCATAATTGACATTACATGTTTCAATAAAAATATCTATAGGCAAAGTTTCAGTTACTGCATACCTCATCATTGGATCTCTAGATTCAAACTGGCTTTGAGGTGCATACCTGTCTTTTAGCATCATCTGACCAGGGCTGCTCCACCTTGTTTTTTTGTCTAAAGTAGGATACCCTATCTCCTCTCCAAAAAAATGTTTTCCATGGTAGCCTTTGCCGTGAATTCCAAAGCCTGCAGTAGCATGGCTTAGATTACATATCCCTAATAATTTAGAAAACTCTTTGAATTTTTTAAAAACTTCTTCGTCAACTTCCTTGTCTAGTTCACAGCCTTTTAACATAACCATCAAGTCAGATACCCTCACAGGCTTGGCTAATATTGAAAATTTATCAGTAGACGCGCCTAAGCTGATTTCTGCTCTGAATTTTTTTGCAGCTTCGACCATTGCCCTGGCCAGGGAATAAGAGTCAAGATAATCTTCCAGGGGAAGCTCAGTATTCTTTTCTGAGGGTATTAAAGTAAAACCGATACTTACTTTGTCTGTTTTTTTCAGGTCATACCCTTGTTTCCATATAACTCCTGCTGTTTCAATCAGCTCATTCCATCTGTATCTTTTGTGCCATCTATTCCTGTATTTTAATTTTAATGTTCCGCAGAATCCTTCTGGAGTTGATGTTAGGAAAATCTCAGGTTCCTTAAAGATATCTTCAAAATTCTTGTTTTTTGTCCTTTTTACAACACTGTTTATAAATCCAGTCAGGGCTTTTGTTTTTAGTGTCTTTAGCTTTTTCTTTTTATCATTGTAGGCTCTCCAGACATTCTTTAGTATTTGCAGGTTTTCACTTCTGCCTTCTTTGACAACAGCGTGCATTTCTCCTCCTAGGTCGTGCACTGCTCTAGATAAAGGAGCTAAAGAATAAAATGCTTTTTTGTGCATTAAATCAACAACCACAAAAATAATTTTACCTTTTACTTTGGTTTTTAGAATCTTAGAATATTCTTCGACTTCTCTGTTAAATGTTTTTAGTTTGTATTTCATTTTGCCTCTTTTTTAATTGGTTTTTATCAATAAATCTTTCCATTAGGGGATTTTACACTCTAACAATTATTTCATGAAAATGCAAAACATTTTCAGGACACCAAAAATCTTTGATTTTTGCGTGTGAATATTTTTTAGTCAATGTTTTTAATTGTTTTTTATATGAAGAATTTTGAAATCAAACAGTTAATAAATCTTTCGTTGTCTTAGTTAATCTTATTGCTTTGTTTTTCATCAAGACAGTATCCTCTATTCTTATTCCGAATCTGTTTTCAAAATAAATTCCTGGCTCTATAGTGAAGACCATATTTTTTTGTATTCTGTCTTTGGTGTTTTCAGTTAGATTAGGAAGCTCATGGACTTTTATGCCAATACCATGACCCAGGCCGTGAGTGAAATTTTTTGAATAGTTTTTTAATTCTTTTTTGACATTATCGTAGATTTTGCTGCACTTTTCATTTATTTTTATTTCTTTAATCGTGTTTTTTTGTATTTTTAATAAAAAACCATACATTTGAGTTTCTTTTTTTGTTGGCTTTCCAATATATACTGTTCTAGTAATGTCAGAATTATAATCTTGGTATTTAACCCCTAAATCTAGGACTAAAAAGCCTTTTCTTAATTTTATATTTTGGGCTTCATAATGGGGGATGCTGGAGCCTTTGCCTGAAGCGACTATAGGCTTGAACGCTAACTCGCAATTATATTTTTTAGCCTCAGTTTCCAGGAAATTAGAGATATCAATTTCTGTTTTAATTTTTTTATTTTTTAAGTTGTTGATTAACTGGCTGAATAGTTTGTCAGTTATACTACATGCTTTTTTTATTTTTTTAATCTCTTCATCAGTTTTTATTTCCCTTATCTTTTCACATAACTCCGAAATATCAACAACTTTAATTTTTTTAAAATTTTTTTTAAATGCCTTATGGACATTTAAAGTGAAGACGTTTTTATTTATTCCAATATTTTTCTTTTTTATTTTGTTTTTATTAATGACATATGATGCAAACTCAAACAACCTTTTTTTCTTTGCCCACTTATATACTTTAATCTTATTCTTAGCTCTCCCATACTCCATTTCAGGCACTATCAAAAACGGTTTTTTGTTTTTTGGAATAATTAATATTCCAATGCCTTTATAGCCGGAAAAATATGAAATGTCCTTATCGTAATTCATACTGTCTAAATTATAGAACACTGCAAAATCTATTTTTTTCTTTTTTAGTCCCTGCTGAAATTGCTTTATTTTCATATTAAACGAAAGGATTAGATAATTATATAAATCCTTTTATTTTTAATTAACCTATTAAAATGCAAAAATATACTTTAAAAAACGGCTTAACTCTACTTTTTGAGAAAAGAGCAACAAAATCAACAGCAGTTGAAGTAACTGTTAAGACCGGCTCTAATGATGAAAGCAAAAAAATCAGCGGGATTTCACATTTCATTGAGCATATGCTCTTTGAAGGCACAACAACAAGGAAAGATAGCAGGGAAATAGCAAATGAGATAGAGAAATTAGGCGGAGAATTGAACGCATATACTTCAAATGAGAGAACTGCTTTTTTTGCTAAAGTTTTAAACAAATATTTTGAAAAAGCACTTGATATTCTGTCGGATATTATAAAAAATCCTTTATTTAGGGAAGAATCAATAGAAAAGGAAAGAAAGGTCATTCTTAAGGAAATAAATATGGTAACTGATGAGCCCAGGTTTCACCAGTGGATATTATTCCAGAAAACATTATTCAAGAAGCATCCTACAAAAAACCCAACTTACGGCTCAAAAGAGGCAGTTAAAAAATTAAGAAGAAAAGATTTAATGGATTATTACAATGCGCATTATAGGGCAGATAATATCATTGTTTCTGTAGTTGGGAATGTAAAGGATGTTAAAAACAAGGTGAATAACTATTTTGAAGGTCTTAAAAAATCAAGACATAAAAAACCTAAAATAATCAAAGAGCCAAAACAAAAAAAACCAGTAAAGAAGATAGTGAAGAAAAAACTACTGGGCTCTTATATGATTTTGGGGTATAAAACTCCCATGAGGATTGAGGAAGAGAGCTATACTTTGGATGTTGTTGATGCTATACTTGGGAGGGGGCAGTCCGGAAGGATGTTTGATGAGATAAGAAACAAAAGGGGGCTGGCTTATGAAGTGGGCGTGCAGTATGAGCCTGCGGTCGATTACGGGATTTTTGCTGTTTACCTGAATACAGACAAAAAGAATATCGATAAAATAAAGGGAATAATACTTCAGGAGTTTGAGAAACTAAAAAAAATAAAAGATAAAGATGTGAATGAAGCAAAAACATACATAGAAGGAAATTTTACTTTAGCGAACGAAGATAATTTTCACATGGCTGATGAGTTAAGCTTCTGGCATATGGTAAAAAATGCAGATTTAGCAGGAGATTATATTAATAAGATAAAAAAAGTAACAAAAAAAGACATAACGAAAGTTGTTGATAAATATTTGAACAAAAATTATACTTTGACTGTGTTAGAGCAGAAATAAGTCAGGGATAGGCTTCTTTGACTAACTTTTCTTTGCCCTTCATGATTTTCCTTACAGGATCTAACAGCTTATTTATTTCTTTGGCTAAAGCCAGCTTGACATCCATGGGATGGACCTTTTTTTCTTTGAAATCTTTTTCTAAGCATTCATATGTTTTGTAGCTCAAATTGCCCCCCCACTTCTCAGGCCTTTCAATGACGAATTTTTCATTTTTATCCTGCTTTATGACCATTAAAACATACTTGATAAAGCTTAACACCCCGTTGTCTTCAACAATACCTTCAGGGCAGTATGCCTTGTTTAATTTCTTATTGACAGTTTTTTCATCATCCAATAAGTCAATCTTAGATTCCTCTTCTGAAGCGCTCATCTTTTTGCCAATCAACCCGGGAATTAAGGGAGTCATCACTTCAATTCTTTTTTTGTAGCCTACTTTTGGCAAATATTCTCTTGCAAACATCAGTATTTTTCTCTGATCTGTGCCTCCGTACTGGATGTCTACTTTTAGGTATTCTTCGTCCAAAGCCTGCATGATTGGATAAATTAATCCGGATAATTTAGGATTGTCTGATTGCTTGACAACTTCAGAGCCTGCTTTTTTGGCGTCATGTACAGAAGTCATTGTTGTCATTTTTAAAACATCAAAAAAGTAATCAGCATTTTTCTGGAAGCTTGAGCCTTTTATAATCTCAAAATTGGATATATCTGCATCTATAGATTTAAACATTGCAGGTATCACTAGGCTGTAATATTCATATCTTTTTTTTAACAAATCCCAAGGGGTGTTATCCAAAGCACCATGTAAGTCAGCTAATAATAGCTTTACTTTGAAACCTGCTTTAAGAAAATCTGCTAATTTTAAAATCCACAGAATATATGCAACATGAGGCTTTCCGGTTATTGCAGTCCCTAGATAAACAGCAGGCTTTTTTTTGTTTTTTAATAATTCTATGAGCTCTTCTTCTGTTACAATCTCTTCTGTATTTCTTTTGACAAGCTCTAATTTTTTACTGATATCCATAGGATAACCTAAACCAAGGATGTTTTTAAAATTTTCTTTTATTCTTCAGTAAAGTCTTCAATCTTTTCCTTCAATTCCTCGTTATTTTTTAAAAGGCCTTTGTTGCGCAGGTACTCTCTAGTTAATATCCAGAAAAACAAGCCCAGGCTTTTTTTGCCTTTGTTGTTTGCAGGAATCACAAAATCAATATTATTAGTCTGATTGTTTGTATCGCATAATGCAATTACCGGGATGCCCATCTTGACAGCATCTATTATTGTATTACGGTCTGGCCAGGCATCTGTGACTAAGAGTATTTTCACTTCAATGTAATTTTCCAAAGCAGGATTTGTCAATGTTCCTGGAGGGTATCTTCCAGGGAATACTTTTGTTCCTGTCAATTTTCCGAACATGCCTACAGGCTTCCACCCATTTTCCCTCCTGCTTACAATTAGAATATCTTCCGGTTCATATTGAGCCAAGAATTTAGCTGCTATCCTTATCCTTTCATCTATCTTTTGTAAATTTAAAACAGATAATCCGTCAGGTCGGGTCTTGTAAATGAACTGCTCCATATATTTTGTTCTGAATTTTGTCCCTATGTGGATTCCTGACTTCAGGTAAGCATCTATAGGCACTAAAAACTGTTCTTCTGGCATAATAATCACCTTAAATTATTTTGTCTGCCCTTCATTATAACCCTAGGCAGCGATGAATACCTTACCATAGCCGGTAAGTATCCAGGGTAATAGGTTCTAGTAATAGATGAGTATTTAAAAAGGTTGTGGAAAAAAACAAAGATTTTTTAATGAGTGGTAGGGGTATCGGTTATTTTTTAAATGCTTTATTTTTTATTGGATATTTTTTGTTAAAATAAAATTTTTATTCTTTCTCTTCAACTATTTTTTTAATCCACTTTCCCAAATAATCAATTTCAATATTAACTTTATCCCCTTTTTCTTTAATTCCTAATGTGGTTATTTTTAATGTATGTGGAATCAAAGCAATTGCAAACTTGTTTTCTTTAATGTCTGCTATTGTTAAAGAAATACCTTCAACTCCTATAGAGCCTTTTGGAATAAGCCCATACTCTAAATTTTTAGGTAAAGAAATCCATATAACGCAGTTATCTTCATCCTGGATCTTTTTTTCAATAATGCCGATGCCGTCAACATGACCTAGGACAAAATGGCCGTCTAATCTTTCTCCAATCTTTAATGATCTTTCAATATTTACCTTATCGTTTTTTTTTAAATCTCCAAGATCAGTCTTATCTAATGTTTCCTTAATGATGTCAAATGATGCAAGGCTTCCTTCTAATTTTGCAATAGTTAAACATGCACCATTTACTGAGATGCTATCGCCTATTTTTTCACCTTTAGAAAAAACCCCTAAATCCACCAAAATAGTGGAAAAATCTTTTTTTGAATTTATTTTCACAACTTTTCTTAATCCTTCAACAATTCCGCTGAACATTTTATTTGAAAACCTCTAAATCCTCATAAACTGGGCCTTCTGGTGTTAAAGTGCTTTTTATGAGCTTAAATTGTTTAACTTCAATCTTTTTATTATCATCTACCTTCATGTTTTTTAATGCTCTCATAAATTCTTTTTTATTTTCTACAGATTTTACTCTTGCCAATGTAATATGGGGTTGAAATTCAGAGCCTTTTTTGAAATTGAATTCCTTTAATGAATCTTCAATGTTTTTTTGCAATTCAATAAAAGGTTCCTTTGGGCTTATGCCAATCCATACTACCCTTATGTAGTTTTCATTCGGAAAAAAACCAATCTTATCCAGGCTTACTTTAAACTTCTTGATCTTTATTTTTCTTAATAGTCCATTAATCTTTTCAACACTACTTTTTGGGACTTTACCTAAAAATTTTAGAGTCAGATGGTAATTGTCTGGCAATGCCAGTTTAGCATCTTCTTTTGGAAGCATATCCTGTAGTTTGATGAAATACTCTTTTAGGTCTTTACAATCAATAGCAATGAACAATCTCATAGGGAACAGAAATTGGTAAATCTATATAAAATTATGTGTTAAAAAATAAAATAAAAAACAGAATAAATACCTTACTCTTTCTTTTCTTCTTCTGGCTCTTCACCAAAATCTTCTGTATCCGGAGGCTGCTCTTCAGGAGTTTCTGCTTCTTGAGCAGACTGATTAGAGTCTTGCTCATGCTCTCCTTTTGGTACTGAACCTTCTCCAATAACCTCTGCAAACCCTACTTTTCTCAATACTTTTGTTATTCTTACTTTTACTTCGTCTCCTTCTTTTGCATTAGGGACAAACAGAACAAAGCCTTTTACTTTGGCTATTCCATCTCCTTTTTCTCCAACTGCTTCTATTCTTACATCTAATTCTTCGCCTACTTTAACAGGGGCGAAATCCCTTCCGAATTCTCCTTCCATATATATTCCACCTACCTAATTTATTTATGTTTTCTAATGCGTCAGAAATATTCTTGCATATTTCTGAACACGCTCAAAAATGGTTGGTTATTCCTACCATTTTTGACGAAAACAGCATCTTGCACAAAAGTGCAATAGGCTAAGAATAGAGGATATTATATTTAAAACTATCCATTTTATAGGAGAGAATATCTGATATTTGCAGGGTCTATTTCCTGCAGAAGTTTAATCTCTTTTTCAGTTGGCTTTTTTGTTTCTGTAATTTTTTTTGGAATGTATAGTTTAAATCCTGTATTTTTTATTATTTCTTCAACATCAGAATGGGGATGTACTGAAATTAACTCTTGTTTTTTTCCCAGCTTTAAAATCCCTAAGTTTGTTATGACTGTTGTAGGCTTATCTGAGCTGTTTGTGATGAAATCAACGTTTTCTACAAAGACCTTTTTGGAATGGCTTAAGGAAGTCACTATGCAGTTTTTGCACAAGTTCCTCAATGTTATAGAGCCTGCAGGCCCAGGCAGCTTTACTTTTGGGTTTTTATAATCTCCGATGCAGGTCATATTCAGATTTCCATGTTTATCAATCTGCGCTGCGCTGAAAAACATTGTTCCTAACAGACCTTTTAAAGCGTAATCCCATAACTCGGGTAGTTCTATAAACGATTCTTTAGATTCTAATACAGAAATATTTACAGACGAATAAGGCATTGTTTTTAATTTTGGATTTATAGCTCCAATACAATTCAGATATTTAATATTTTTAGTCTTTTGCGCTAATAAAATAGCCATCATCGGCAAAGGAGAGGCTACGCCTGTGGCTATTACTGAGTTGTCTTTTAATGTTCTTGACAATGATACAATTATCTGGTCAATACACTTATTTTTCATTTTTTAAATTATAGATTTTTTTCAATACTTTTTTTAATCGCAATCGCTGCTTTTTTATGCCCAAGACACTGGTAATCGGGGATTCAAACAGCAGTATTTTTTTCTTTGCCGCTATGTTTACACATTTATTGCTTTAATAAATTCATCATGAGTTGTTATATTAAATACAAATTTATCAAGATATTCCCTGAAATTATTTTCTTTTGCATATTTCATATAGTCTCTGATATGGCTTAAATGGTAATTATAGAATTTAAAGCAGGCAGTGGGCAAGGCTCCTTTTTTTACAACAGATATCGAGGTTATTTTTTCTTTGGGTATTGTTATTTTTTTTATTTTAGCAATCTTTTCTGCTGTTATAATAATATTTTTTCCTGCTTTTACCAGCAGGTTTTCTATCAAAGGGTCTTCAATGAATACATTGCCTTTTTTGTCTGCTGCCTGCGCATGGATTAATACAAAATCAGGTTTTATGGCTTTTGTGATAATACCTTTTTTTGTTTCTTTGCAGTTATTTATTCTTATGTAATCTGTGTTTTTATAGCCTGGAACTTCAATCTCTTTTAAGCCAAGGGAAGCAGCTTTTAATCCCTGCAGTATTTCAAAAATATCTGTTTCATACAGCTCTATCTTTTTTTTCTCAACAGCCCTTCTCCAGTTTGGGCTTATGACAAAGCCATCTTCATAAGAAAAACCGTTAAAGCCAAGCTTTGCAGACTTAATACATCCTGCTCCTATCAATAAATCTGCCGCCAAGGGATTTGGTGTAGATACAATTGAAAGGTTTTTTTTATTTTGCCTGATTATCTCATATAAGGCAGCAATTGGAGCTCGGTTAAGTTGCATGCCTGAGTAAGTGATTAAGGAATTGTTGTTTATCTGCTCTACAGCTTCATTTAATTTTAGGAATTGCATGTTATCTGATCAGTTTTTATTTAATTTTAATACAATATCTGCTTTTCCAGTTTTTCAAATTCATTATTTTTATCTATTTTTCTTAAAAAATTTAATTCCTGCTCAGTTGGCTCTTCTGTTTCTGGTATTTTTTTAGGAATAATGAATTTAAAGCCTGTTTTTTCTTTAATTTCCTTTAAATTCGAGTTGGGATTAATTGATTTTAATCTCATGCAGCCATCTTTAAAGTCAAAAATACACAAAGGAGTTATGCAGAGCTTAGGCCCGTTTTTAATCCCATATTTTTTCCTGATGCTGTAGCCTATAGAAGATACATAATCAACATTATTGACAAATCTTCTTTTTGAATGCTCTAAAGTAAAGATATAATATTTTTTTGCAAACTGTGCTATTGATGAAGTTCCTATGGATCCAGGCCCCCTCACTTTTAAGTTTCCATCTTTGCCTTTAATGCCCATCAAATTCGTGTTTCCGGATTTGTCTATCTGCATGCCTGAAACAAAAAAGGTATCACAGAAACTTTCTTTCAGGTTAATTATCGTCAAAATAGAATCATGCCTGTCTTCATACTCTGCTAATCCACTGGCTTTTGTATCTGTGTTTAAAGTCCATGCAGCAGGATTTAACTCAATATTTTTTTTTACATCTAAGCCGTGCCTTATCTTTAATTCTGGGGCATAAACTTTTTGAGCCAGAAAAGCAGCAGCCAGCATGAATTCTCCATACAATCCGATAGCTACCTTATCGTTGTTTTTCAGTTCTCTGGCTATAATACAAGCCATTAATTCAGTTATTTTATATTTTTTTTTAATCATTTAATCTTTGCCATTAAGTGTTTTTACACTCTAACAATTATTTCATGAAAATGCAAAACATTTTCAGGATACCAAAAATCTTTGATTTTTGTTTGTGAATATTTTTTAGTTTTTTTTTGATCATTTGTTTATTATTAAATTTAAAATAAAAAATATCAACACAACCAAGTTCACAAATAATTGTGCTCCTGTTCATGTACTTGGGGGTTATTTTTTATGGACATTTTTTATTTGTGGTATTTTTAATTTTAGCTGGTTTAATCTTTTTTTGCCAATTTTTTCCAAGTATTCTTCATGGCTTATACCAAAAACATATTTATCAAGGTATTTATCAAATTTATCTTCTTTGCAAAGTTTAACATATTCTGTATAATGCGCTAAATCAGGAATGTAATAGCCGTTTGAAGCTCCAGGATGACATCCGAATTCTGCTTCAACAACAAAAGAACCGTTTATTGCCGGGTTTTTGACTTCAGGAACAATTTCTTCAACAGAGACTATTGTTTCTTTGCTTGCAGCAGCAATTTCCTGCTCGCAGAACTGCCTTTTTAAGAATAAATTTTTAAATCCAGCATTTCCTGATTTATCTGCAAAACCAAAGTGAACAATCCCCAAATCAAGCTTTATTGCAGGGATTTTTAGATAATACTTATTTTTTATCTTTATTTCTTTGATATTTTTGTTTAGTTCGGGTATGCTTGTTCCGACAGCTCCAGGCCATAGCAGGTATGGCTTATTCTGGATGCCTGCTTTTAAGGCAATGTGCCATATCGATTCATCACATTCCCATGTTTTTATTTTCCCTTTTTCAGAGAATTTCTTAAAATTTGGAGATATGCCTGCTATCTTCTCAAAAGCAACACAGGATGTAATTATTTCTTTTACGCATCCAGCTCCAATAAGAATATCTGTTTCAATTCCAGAAGTGGGTCCAGAAACCAGCCTTAAGCCTTTTATGTTTTTTTTGATTATCTCCCTTACCAAAGCCATTGGAGGATTCATATAAGAAAAACCGCTAAGGCCAATAGTAGAATCGGGTTTTAATTTTTCAACTGCCTCTTTTATACTGATTAATCTGTCCTTAATCATGAGTATGATATAAGCTATTCGGCTGGTTTGAATTTAGTGCCATATTGTATCATTCCTGAATGGCCCTCTGTGTGCATAACCCTTAGGCAAGATTCTACTTTTGTGCCTATTTCTATCTTGTCAAAGTCAACAATCTGAGTTGTTAACATTGGGCCCTCTTCAAGTTTTACAATAGCAATTGTATAGGGAGTCTGTTTTTCAAAGCCATACAATGGATTGCGGATTTCTGAGAAAGAAACAATGCTGCCTTTTCCACTGAATTTAAATTCGGATAAATTGCTGCTGCTGCATTTCTTACATTTCAGTTTTGGGGGATAAAAAAGAGTTTTACATTCATTACATTCTGAGCCTATCAGGCAATTTCTTTGTTTTATCCTTCTCCATGCCATTGGGGCGCTTGAATTGTACATTGTATCACCTTGAAAATATATTAACAATCGCTGTTGAGCCGGTTCCGCTTAAGTTGTGGGTTAAGCCTATTTTGGCATTTTTTATCTGCCTTTTTCCTGCTTCATCTTTTAGCTGCATTGTTATTTCTATTGCCTGCCTTATTCCTGTTGCAGCAAACGGATGCCCGCAAGCTTTTAACCCGCCGCTTGGATTTATTGGCAATTTGCCTGTTAGATCTGTTTTTCCATCTTCAATAAATTTAAAGCCTGAGCCTTTTTTTGCAAAGCCAAGGTCTTCCACAGCCAGTATTTCTGATATTGAGAAAGAATCGTGGACTTCCGCTAAGCTTACATCAGAAGGCTTTATTTTTGCCTGCTTATATGCTTCTTCTGCAGCTGTTTTTGTGGCTTTCATCTCAAGAAAATCTTCCCGGTCATGCAAAGCCAGGTAATCTGAGCCTGCACCAGAGCCGATCAAGTAAACAGGCTTTTCTGTATATTTTTTTGCTAAGCTTTCTTCACATAGGATAATAGCAGCTGCTCCATCACAAACTGCAGCACAGTTTAATACCTTTAAGGGAGAATCTACTGATGGACCCTTTATCACAGAATCAACATTAATCTCAAAAGGAAATTGTGCAAATTTATTATTTACAGCGTTTTTGTGGTTTTTAACAGAAACCTTTGCGATCTGCTCAGGCTTAACTTTAAACTTTTTCATGTAAATCCTGGTGAGCATAGCATACATAGATGCGAGAGTAGCTCCATTAAAAACTTCCCATTCATGGTCCAGAAGCATTGATACGGCAGATGTTATCTGGGAAGATAATAAGTCTGTCATTTTTTCAACGCCTAAGACCATCACAATTTTGCTTTTTCCTGAGCAGATTTCAAACATAGCCTGCCTTATGGCAGCAGAGCCTGAAACATCGCCGCAATTTATAGAAACCGAGGATTTAATCCCCAGCTCTTCAAAACATAAAGCATTTACATTGCTTTGTCCATTGACTAAAGGAGCTAAAGTGTTTGCGCAAATCAAATTATCAATATCTTCCGCCTTAAGATTGGAGCTTTTAAGGGCATTATTCCCTGCTTCGCTTATCAATTCCCTTAATCCCTTGTCCCAGTGCTCTTTGAATTTTGTTTGAGCATACCCTATAACAGCCGCTTTCATTTTAATCTCCCTGTGAATTTACAATAAGTGGCGTAATCAACATATTTTTTATTGTTCAGATATTCCTGAGTGGTTTTTGCCAGATTCACTTTATCTTTTATTTTATCTGTGACTTTTATTGAAAATGAGTCAGACCCTGCTCCTGAGCCAAATGAAGTCATTAAGATTCTTTCTCCCGGTTTTGCTTTATCCAAAGTAGCAGACAATCCCAGTAAAGTTGCTGCTGAGAATACATTTCCTACTTTATTTACAATAAATCCTGATTTAATTACTTCTTTTTTAAACCCTAAAAATTTAGCTGCTTTTATTACGAACTTGCCATTAGGGGTATGAAAAATTGCATGGTCAATATCAGAGGGCTTTAAGCCTAAATTTTCCATTAAATTTTGCGTAGCAGCTATTGTGTGTTTAAAGTATGCTGGTTTTCCGGTAAAACGCTCTGTATGCTTTGGATATTTTTCTCCTTCCCTTCTCCAAAAATCAGGGGTGTCTGTGGTATAGGAAAATGTGCCTTCTATCTCTGCTAAAATTTCATTCTCTTTTTTCCCTATAATAAAAGAAGCTGCGCCGGCACCCATATTATGGTCAGTAACATTTTCCAGGTTGTATCTGGCAGTGTCTGATCCTACAGCTAGGCCATACTTTGCATAGTCTGCCTTGACAAAGCCCATGCAGGCTTGCATGGCTGCAGTTCCTGCTTTACATGCAAATTCCAAATCTGCTCCTGTAAAATTAGGGGCTGCGCCAATAGCTTCTCCAATTAAGGATATGTCTGGCTTGACAGCATAAGCATGAGTTTCAGAGCCGCAGTAAATTGCTCCAATATCTTTTGGGTTGATTTTTGCTCTTTTTAATGCGTTTATTGAAGATTCTACGGCCATTGTTGCTGTATCTTCGTCAATAGCAGGCAGTGATTTTTCCTCCATCATTGAGTTTTGGATTACATCATCAGGATTTCTTTTCCAAACTCTTGCAATCTCTTCGGTTTTTATCCTATACAATGGGATGTAAGAGCCGTAACCAACTATGCCAATCATTTATCCACCTACTTTATTTAATATATGCACAGCAACAGTGCTTCCAACACCGCCAATATTCTGGGCTAGAGCATATTTTGTTTTTGAAAGTTGCCTGTCTTTGGCTTCATGCCTCATCTGCTTTACTATTTCATAAATCTGGG
>JADHVE010000064.1 GCA_016784195.1 Candidatus Woesearchaeota archaeon
GAAGTTAAATTTCTTAATCCTATTACCTCCTCAGAATTATTATACCATCTTACTTCATTTCCCTGGATCACATCATTATCTTTATCTGAAAAAATCCAACCAGCAATTAAACTGCCGTTTGTTCGGTTAAAGAAGTCTGTATTACTAAGCGCTACATCAATAACCTCGGGCAAATCATTAACACCAATTACATTCAAAGTTAGGTTATTAGAAAAAATTACATTACTACCATCATCTGCAACAAACCTAACATACCTTACTCCAAAAAAATCAGAATCAGGAGTTAGATTAACAATACCGCTGTTTGAATCAACAGTTATTGTAATATTATCCACATTAGACTCTAAACTATATGTTAAAGCATCATTATCTGGGTCAGAAAAATTTCCGCTTATATTAAACCCTATTGATGTGTCTTCTGGCCATATTTGATTGGGTAAATTTCCTGCAAATTGAGGTGCATTGTTACCGGGAGTAGCAATGAGCAAATTATTCTTAACTCTGGAAAGGGAAGAAGAGCCAATGAACTTAACAGAGCCTATTTCATTTATTCCTGGGCAAATATTAGTAGATCCAACAAAATTCCCGTCTATCAAAACATTAGCATTAGAGCCATCAAACAAGACTGTAAAATTATGAAAAATGATAAAGTCATTGCCGCCGCATCCTCCAGAGCATAGATTCTCTAAGGGAGCCCCCCCATCACATTGGTATGCTGCAATCCGGTCATTAGCATTATCTATCAAAAATTTCAGGATAAATCCGGTGAAATTGCCAGCTACATATTCCACATTAAAAACAGCTGTTCCACCTACACCTCTGGCTTCAAAGGAATGGTTTATATTATTACTAACACTGACATTTGCAGACAAACTTAGAAAAAAAGGTGAAGCAGTTGTTATGTCGTGTTGTTGTGTTTCGTTTGCATAGACTGCATAAGCATAACTTTCATAAGAAAAGCCAATAAGAAAAATAAGCCCTAAACAGAATATTTGTATCAAATTCTTTCTATTCTGCCTCAATAAACTACCCACAGGTTTTCTATTAACTGATTTATATTTAAATTTAATGAAAATTTTAGGTAATTTCATCTCCAACTTTAGCAGTCAAAGCCCCAGAAGAAGTATGTTGGAGGCCAGTATCTACATTGGTATACGTTACGTTTATTTGTCCGGAATACTTCTCACCAGCATTTATATCACAGTCTGAAGCTGTCAAAGTTATTTTTTCCCCGTTCTTCAAAATAGGATAGGATACGCTCGAGCTGCAGCTAGTTGCAGATATACTGATTGAAGATAGATCATAGCCCAAACCATTTTTCAATACTACATATAATTCTCCAAAACCTGCTCCTATAAAATTTGTTGCTTTATGATCAATACACGCAATACCTGGGGGCAATGTGCATTTACCTGGTAGAAACTGATCCGGACTCAAAACGCCAAAATACGACAAAGCTCCAACTGCTACCAAAACAACTAAGATTGCCCAGCCATAAGTCATCAAAAACTCCATGGCTGCTTGTGATTTTTTTGCCATTTTTATTATGCCTCTTTTTTTATTTAAACCCTTCCCCTTTCTCAACTAATGAAAAAGGAACCTGATCAGCTAAAACATTGACTCCCCCTTTACCTATGGAAATTGGATAAACATCCAGGCTATGATCTTGCCCCCTAACTTTTGCAACAGTCAATATCCTCTCAAAATAAGACCCTTTCCTTATCCTGCTCAGAACTATAAAACCCTCAAAAGCAAAATCAAGCATATCATATTCTAATCTATCTAAATCAGTTATCTTTCTCTCAGAGACAGTTAAAAAAGTAACTCCTGCGTTCTTCATCTTTCTCATAAACAGTAATACCTGCCTCCTGTATTCCAGGAGGTTATGATTAGACTTAGGATACAAATACTCAAAAAATATCATTGAATCAAGAGCCACTCTCTGGATTTTTTTCTTCTTAATAAGTTCTACTAAGCCCTTAAGAGAGGTAATACCCCCTTTCATCAGCGCAAGCGGTTTCTCAAACAGGACTATTTTTCCTGATTTCTCCATATGTTCTAGATCCATTCCAAGATTCTTAGTAAAACTTCTTAGATCATCAAGGCTTTCTTCTGTAGCAATAAATAAGCCTGGCTCATTATAAAGCTTAGCTCCATTATAAATAAACTGCAGAGCCATTATTGTCTTGCCAGTACCTGGAGCTCCTGTAATAAGCATCGAAGAATTTTTCCTTAGTCCGCCTTTTAAAACCTTATCCAGGCCTGAAACGCCTGTTTTAATCATTTCTATTGCCATGAGAATCACCTTTTTAGTATTTACTATATTACTAATATAAAAAAGTTATGTTTAGGTTGCATGAAGTTATCAACAACCAGCATCAGATTTTTCATAAATTACAAAAAAAAAATTTGGTTAAAAAAGAACTTGAAAACTTTATTTTATAGTTTAGTATTTTAAAACAAAAGGTTTATATAACTAATCCGCAAGATTAAAGTTAAAAAAGTGGTGATTATGTCAAATAGTACTATAAGCTTATTTAAAAAAGAAGTAAAAAACCTTGATGATTATCTTGTACTTATAACTGTCAGCTCAAAAAACTACCAAAAAACAAACATAGACGTTATAAAATTTCTAATCAACGATGAAAAAACACCCGGCGTCTATGTTACCTTAAACAAACCATACAATATAATTGAAAGGTCTCTTAAAAATAATAATGTGGATGCAAGATTAATTATTTTCATAGATGGTGTAACACAAACCGGAAATAAAAACAAAAAAATAAAGAACTGCCTGTTTATTGGCTCGCCGGAAAAATTAAGTGACATATCGATGGCAATGGACCAGGCAGTTAAGGCCCTTCCAAAAGAAAAATTTGTTTTCTTTGACTCTATAAATACCTTGACAATTTTTAACAGCCCTGCTACTGTGGCAAGATTTGTCCACTACCTAGCAGGAAAGATGAGGGAGTGGAAAATAAAAGGTATTATAATATCCCTAGAAAAGGACGTAGAAGAGTCTTTATTAAACGAACTAACTCAGCTCTCAGACTCAAGGATCGATATCAAAAGTTAATAAAAAATATCCAATAATAAAAAGTGCCAATAGTGCACAAATACAATAACAGTTAGTTGATAATATGTTTATTATGAACTTTGTTAGTTTAATCTGGTTATAACAAATAATAATTAGGATTTTTGCTAGCAGAAATACTATAAAACAAAAATCAACTAATGATCTTAATTTATCCCCTAAGATAAAGAAACATAAGTGCTTGAAAATTTCAATCAATTTCCTGGCATGCTCAAATGTCAAAAAAGTAAAGCTTTTTTGAGCAAAGTCAAAAATCTTCGATTTTTGATGAATCTTTGGATTTTTGACATGTAATAACGCTTAATGGTGAAAAATAATTAAATTTTGGAGGTAATCAAAATGGTATCTGTTACAATTATTAGTTTAACAACAGTTATTTTTGGCATAGCTGCCTTGTTATTGGCCTCGAGAGCAAGAACCAGGCTAAGCCCGGGCTCTTTAAGGAGCTACATAGATAATTTTTCCGTATGCCTCTCTTTTATAGTTATATTTTCCCTATGGCAGACAGCCAGAAGCGTCTTTGAGCTGGAACTGTCTTTGGGTGAATTTGCTAATTACCCTGAATTGATATTTATCGTGTTCGCTTATATTAGCTTCATAATCGCTTCTTTCAGGGTTGTAAAAATAAGTGAAGAATTTGGCTTTAAAGGGGATGGAAAATTAATCTGCAAATTAATAAAAAAAAATCCAAAGAAAAAGAAAAAAGGATGACAATGTCTAAAGCTCAAATAAGTGTAGAATATTTGATGATACTTGGCTTCAGCAGTGTAATCATTATCCCCCTGATACTAATCTACTATGATTATACAGCAACATCAAATGATGAAATAATCTCCAGGCAGATAAACCAGATAGCCCAAAAAGTTGTAGATGCTGCAGAATCTGTTTATTATTTAGGCGAACCATCCCAGACAAACTTAAAAGTTCATATCCCTAATCAGATAGCTGAAGCAACAATAGAACAGGAAAGGACTATTGTTTTTAAGATGAAAACAAAGGCAGGAATATCAGATATTGTCCAGATTTCTTCTGTTAACTTAACAGGCTCTTTGCCAATAACACAAGGAATCCATTTCATAACTGTTAAGGCGGAGCAGGGCAAAGTCACACTGTCATATACATAAGATGTTTTTAAAAAAAAGCCAGACAGCAATGGAATTCTTTGTTTTAATAGGCTTGGCAGCCATAACAGTCATGATATTCATATTAGCTTCTTTAAGCCAGATACGGGATTTTCAGGATAAAAAAGAGTACATCCTTCTTAAGGACTTAGCACTAAAGCTGCAGACTGAGATTAACTTAGCAGCAACAGCAGAGGACGGCTACTCAAGGCAGTTTACAATATCTGAAAGGTTAGATAACCTAAATTACAGCATCACAATAAAAAATGAAACCCTTATTGCGTATTCAGGCAAAAGCTTGTATGCTGTCTCAATCCCAAAAATTACAGGAAATATCACAAAAAACACAAACACAATAACAAAAACAGGGGGTGTTGTAAATCTCAACTAAGGCCCAGGCATGGTACTTAGACTTCATTATAGCCATATTCGTATTTGCAGTTGCACTCACAATATATTTTGTTTATACGACAAATTTATCAAAAGAAGATATTAGTTCATTAAACGATATTATATCAGAAGCTAAACTAGTTTCCTCTTCTCTGGTTTCAGAAGGCTATCCTTCTGATTGGAACAACAACACAGTTAAAAGAGTTGGATTAACAAACAATGACCAAAAGATCAATCCTGTAAAGCTGCGTAATTTTGCAAATTTGCCTTATAACCTCAGTAAAAAACTGCTGGGAACTGTTTATGATTATGTTATATTCTTTGAAGACACAAATGGAATTATCTTGAATATGGACGGTTTTTGTGGAAAAAGCAATTCAGAGGTCAAAATCACCTTTGATGTCCGAACTGCTTATTATTATGACAGCGAAGAATTCTTAAAGAATTTTATGATAGAAAAATTTGATGCTGATGTTTACAATCCGGATTCTGAAAATGACTTTGATGCTTTAACTGCCAACCTCACTAATTATGGTCTTGTGGTAATTGAACATCCTTTGCTCCCTGCATCTTCCTTTAACAACAAAAAAGAGGACTTTGAAGATTATGTCTCTGACGGAGGATTATTGATGCTAAGCGGTCAAATTACAAGTTCCCAGGGCGGTAATATGCTTGGAGTTGAATATTATAAAAAATCCGGCCAGTCTGAAAGTGACAGAAATGCCACAATAAACCAGACTGATGAGTATCTCACATTCCAGGTGGGTGAAAACATTGTTTTTTCCCAGGCTTACTACACTGTGAACACATCCAGTTCACAAAACTTTAAAGCTCTTGTTAGATTCAATGAAGACAACAATATAGCAATATCAAGATGGAATTATGATAATGGGTCTGTTTATTATTTCAGTGATTTTGATGCAACCTATTTCAGCGGTGACTTTGCTCAATCAGTTCAGGACGCAACTTTAAGCTGGGTTGGAGGCAACTGCATTGTTAATATAAGCAATGCAGGCATAATTAATTTAGTAAAAACTAACAGGCTCCTGACCTACACTAATGCTGGCAGATTAGACATTACAAAGATGGTGCTTTACTTATGGTCATAAAAAAAAGAGGTGTATTTTTCACCATAGACGCTGTACTAGCTGCAAGCATAATAGTCATGGTTATCGTTCTGACATCCTCCTATTATGTAAAAGAAACAAAAACAAAAAATATAGATTATATGGCAAGTGATTTAGTGAGGGTTTTAACAAATATTAAAGTGAATGAGATTAACAACAACTACATAAATGATTTGGTTGCAGGAGGTAACATAACAAGAGCTAATAACACCATATTAGAGCAAATAGGAGAATTCTGGTCTGAAAATGAAATTGATCAGGCATCTAAATTTGCAAGAAACATAACCGAAGCATTAATACCTAATCAATTTGGAGTTGGCATCTGGGTCAATGAAGAATTGATTTACAGCAAAAACAAGCCGATTACAAGAGGATTAGTTTCTTCAAAAAAATTAATTTCAGGTATTGCAAAAGAAAGACCTATTGAAGGGTTTACATCAAGGGCATTTTTAAGCAAAATAACCTCAAAAACAAACACAAAATATTATCCTTTTGATGTTATAGCGCCTTGTTACAGAGGATGGTCCAGTGCAAATGCAGACCAGATTTCAATAGAATACACAATTGAGCTTCCT
>JADHVE010000065.1 GCA_016784195.1 Candidatus Woesearchaeota archaeon
CAAAATCTGGAGATATCAACCTTAATTTTTATTAAAATAGAAAATTATTTAAACAATAATACTTAAAATAGTACAAATAAAGTATTAATTAAGGCTAAATAAAGTATAAAGCTATCAATTCAATGCGAAAGATTTATATATCTGTATACGCATTTGTTAAAGTTTATACAGTAAATAGTCTAAATATAGTTCAAAAATAGTCTAAATAAAGCCAAAATGAGTGTTCAAATAAGGATAACTTTGTCTAAGGAACTTGATGAATTACTCGGGAAGGTAGCTAAAAAACTCGGTAAAAAGAAGTCTATGTTAGCCCGCGAACTAATGGAGCAGAAGATGTATGATTTGAATCTAATACAAAAAGAATTGAATAAATTAGTGGAGGAATAAAAAAATAAGAAATAATAAAAAATTTCAATATAAAAAATAAAATCAATATTAAAAATTGATCATAAATAAAATAAAAAATAAAATTAAAAAATGTCAAATAAAAAAGCGCAGGTGACAATTTTTGCAATTATCGGAGCAATAATCCTATTTGGGGGAGGCTTATTTTTCTATTCACAATCACGGGCAGCAGAAGGTATAGTGCCTGATGTTTATACAAAAGGGGAAAAGATACCTGCTGAGTTTGATGCAATCAAAAAGTATGTGGATGATTGTGCCTATAAGGCTAGTGTAGATGGCCTGAAGTTAGCGGGAGAGCATGGGGGCTATATCAGCATGGTTGATCCTGAAATCAGCACAGCTTCATTTAAGATAGTGCCTGAGGCTACTGAAAGCGATGCAGTAATATTTTCTTCTGGAAGCAGCTTAGCAATACCTTACTGGTGGCATCTGCAATCTGTAAATAACTGCGAAGGAAAATGCATGTACAGCTCTGAAAGGCCTGAATTAAGAGAGAGTGAAAATTCCATTGAAAAGCAGCTTGAGAGGTATGTTAAGAGGAATATGAAAATCTGCGTAAATAATTTTGAGGCTTTTACAGAGCAGGGCTATAAGGTCGAGGAATTAGGAGACATCAAAGTAGATGTGGTAATCGCAGCTAGGGATGTTTCTGTTTTGGTCGATTATCCTATTGAAGCAGACAAAGGAAGCAAGGTTAAAATAACAAAATATTATGCAAATGTTCCTATAAATCTAGAGAGAGTTTATAATTTAGCAACTAAGGTGACTAATCTAGAAGAAGAACATAGATTTTTAGAGAATGCAGTCATTAATTTAATTGCGAGCTTTGCTTCTGTTGATAAGGAAAAACTGCCTCCTGTAACCGACATGAGGTTTAGCTATGGAAGTACATTAAGATGGAGCAAAAGTGATGTCAGAAAGAAGATAAAAGGCATATTAAACAGCTATATTGGCTTGTTTCAGGTGGATGGAACACACAATTTTGAAAGAAACCTGTTTGGGAATTTGTTAAAGCAAAGGCTGTATGATGCGTTTATTGTTCCGGTTGTAGAAGAAAAGTATAATGATTTAGCAGTTGAATTTTCTTACCTGGATTTCTGGCCGATTTATTTTGACCTTAACTGCGACGGAGATATCTGCGAGCCGGAATCTGCTAACTCACCTTTCCTTAATTTTATTGGAATCCAGAGGTATAATTTCCTGTATGATGTTTCATATCCTGTTTTAATAGAAATCAAAGAGCCAAATGCATTAAACGGCCAGGGCTATAACTTTAGGTTTTTCTTAGAGGGAAATTTAAGGAACAATGAGCCGTTGCCGGTTGAGTTTAATCCATTACAGGCAGCAGAAATCAACCAGAGGACTTACCTTTGTGATTATGAGCAGAGACAGAGCGAAGATATTACCATAAATGTTTTGGATAGGGTAAGCAAAAAACCATCAGGGGATGTTAAAGTAACTTATGGTGTTGCCGGTGAAAGCTGCTACATCGGAAGCACAGATGAAAATGGAATTTTAATGGCTAAATTTCCTTCAGGAGCTGTAGGGGGTGTTGTTAGCTTATTGAAAGAGGATTATCTTACAAAATCAAAATTATTTGATGCTGGTGCTGAGAAAAAAAGCCTGGATGTTGAGCTGGAGCCTATAATTGAGAAAAATGTTGTGATTAAGAAAAAGAAACTAGTAAAGGATGATGGTAGATGGGAGTTTGTTGACGGAACTTTTGAGCTGGATGAAGAAGAACAGGCAATTCTAACTTTAATAAGAAGCAGCAGTTTAGAGGAACAGGAATATTCAACAGTTGCGGAGTTTACAGGCAAACAATCAGAGCCCAGCAAATTGAACATTGCTCCTGGAAAATATGAAGCTGCAGTAACTTTAATGCTTTACAAGGACCTAGTTGTTCCGAAGAAAAAGGTGCATAAAGACGGCGGATGGTTCAGTGACGATATAGACTATACTCTACCTGAAGTCAGCTTTAGTAAAGAAAGCCCTTTTTTATCAGGAGGCTTAAATTTGAATATTACAATAAGCTCCAAAGAGCTGGAGGAGTATAATACAATTGTGTTTTATGCTATTGGTCAAGATTTAGAGAGTGTTTCCGAGCAGAAAAGGGATATTACTGATTTAGAGCAGATGAGCAAGTATGAAAAATATTCCAATGTTTATGCTGCTTTATTAGGACCAACATTTGAAAACAGGTGATAAAATGTTTAAGAAAATAAAGAGGATGACAAAGGCTGTTTTTATTAGTTTGTCTATATTGGTTGCTGAGAAGGTCGCTAAAAAAGTTGTTAAGAAAATAATAATAAAAACCATTAATCGAAAACCAAATATAAAAAAATCAAAAAAATAAAATAAAAAAAGCCAATAATAAACAATCAAATAAAAAATTAACCAATGATAAAAACAATTAAAAATAATCAAAGAACAAAGCTAAAAAGAGCACAAATAATTGTACATATACAAGATTACTCAATGGTAAAAAAATTAATTGAATAAAAAATTAAAAAATGGATAAGAAAATAAAATATTTGCAGTTGATTGCGACTTTTATGATTTCTTTAGTAATCACAATTCCAGTTTACTCTGCCAGTGTTTTTGCCGACCTGGATGAGATAAATGCTAAAGGCTCTGATGGTGTTGATAATTATGTCAAGGAAAATGATTATGTGGAATTTGAAGCAACAGCATCCATTTCAGGGGATACTGAAATTACCCCTGAGCAGGTATGGATGGGATCTAAGTCGGAGTTTGATAGCTGCTCAATAGGAGCTACAGGCTATGACTGCAAGCTTAAGTATCCTACCAACGGAACTTTGGATTGGAATCTAAAGGCAGTGCCTTATACCATCAACCTCAAGGATGATGATGGGAACGTAGTTGACACTAAATCAGCTAATTTGTATGTTGATAATTTACCTCCTGAAGTAACTTCATTTAACATTGGACCTAATCTGAGTGGAGCAGGAGATTTTAAGCTTGAGTATTCTATAGAAGACAAGGCTTGCGGCGACAGCAGCTGCAGCGGAAAATGTTCCGGAATAAACAAGCTGGAATTATATGATAATGAATCTTATAAGAAAGACATTGCAATAGACACTTCCGACTGTACTTTTACTAATGAATCTTTGCAGGAAAGCTCGGTTTTTGGAGATGGAGAACATACAATTTATGCTAAGGCCTATGATATGCTGGGTCAGATTTCGGATATTGTTTCAGCAAAATTGACAGTTGATAACACACTGCCCGTAGTAGATTCCAGCTCATTTAAAATTACAGGTGTGAATGGCTTAGAGTTGGATTATGCATCTACTAATCCGGTTCCAGTTACAGTTAATATTGAGATAACAGAAGATAATCTGGATAATGGGAATGTTATAGGCAATTTTACAGATATAAATTCCAATTATCATGATTTGAAAGCAACCTGTGGACAAACAACAGACAGCATTACAGGATGCACATGGCAGATTGACCTTTCTGTTTCAGACGAAACAGCTAAAGAATTTGTAATTGAAGCAAAAGATTCTATGGGGAATACAGCATCTGCTAAAATGTCAAAAAGCTTTAGCGTGGATAGTACAGGACCGGTTGTAACTTCAATACAAACAAATAAGGTAAAAGACAATAAGAGTTATGCTAAACTGACTGGAAATAATTTAACAGCTACTTTTACTGAAACAGAGTCAGGATTGGATTTTGATAAAGTTATTTTATATGTAGACGGTGTTGGGGTAAAGGCAACTAACTGCACTGAAGGATGGACATGTTATTGGGATGGTGTTGATATAACTTCTGGAGGGATTGTGGAGGCTTCTATTAAGGAAGATACAACTGATTTACTGGGAAATAAGGTCGATGAACTCTTTACTGTTGATGTTATAGTTGATACAGATAAACCTAAATTATTGAACCTGTCAGTAGGAAGTATTGGGGGGAGTGAAGAAGAGCTGCTGAATTATACAAAGACTGGAGACAAGCTGCAGATAGTGGCTATCCTTGAAGATGAATCAGTTGAGACCGCATATGTTGATCTGTCTTCGATAATCCAGGATGGCAATAATATTGAGGCAGATGAGTGCACAAATACTGATGGAGATAACTGGATGTGTGTCTGGCAGGAAACCCCTGAGATAGATATTTCCGGATATATTGAAAATTATATATATTTTTATTTTGAAGATACTGCAGGAAATGTTGAGCAGCAGCAGGAAGCTATAACTGTTTATGGCTTAATAAATGAAGACATTGTAAATTACTGGGAGCATGAACTTGAATGCTCCCCTGAGCTGATTGACAGGCAAACAACTCCTTTGATCAACCAAAAGGTGTTTTGCCATGTTAAATTAAATCCTTTGTCAGGACAAATTGTGACTCCGCTAAGCGTTGAGCTAAGTGGATGCGAAGGGGATACATCTGCCTTAAAAGAATTTGACTCATTTAATGATGCTACTGGAAACAAGGATAGTTATATCAAATTAGTTTTAAATAAAAACACATTTAATGTTGATGAGATCAATCTGGAGTGTTCTTTGTCGATTATGAGCCTAGTAGGGGATGAAATAACCCAGGTTCCGGAAAAAGAAAATGTTAGTATTAAATTAGAGTTCTATAATATGCCTCTTGGTGAATTATCTGAAGACGTTGAAAAGAAGATAAAGGATGCTATTGATGATGCTAATGGAGGAGTTTGGAAATTTGTTACAGGAGCAAAGAAAATGATCTTTTATGCTGAGAGGCTATGCCAGATGCTTAATGTTGGGTATAATATTGTTGCTGTATATCAATTGGTTACCAATCTTTTAGGGGTGGCAGAAGATACAAACCCCTATGCGAAAGCAATAATCTATCCTGAAAGAGTGGGGCAATGTATTGGCACAGAAAGTGCAAAAACAGCTTGGGACGCAAAAGAAAATATTTTTGATAAGTTTTGCAAGTTTGTCAATTGCCAGCATACTTTTGATACAGAAGGAAAATATACCGGATTAATAGGCAAGTGGCAGGAAGGAGGAGATAAACTAATGGGTTTTGCAGGCGGAGACTTTTTGGAAACATGGACAGGAAAAAATACTAATTCTTACATGGATCCTAAGAGCAGCATGACTGTTGCTATTTTAACTGCGTGCCTTCCAGGAATTGTTTATAATCTGGATAAGTGGAGGCAGATACAGTGCATGTATGCCCATTGTTTGAAAGAAGGAGTTGAGCAGCAGGGACTGCCTATTGTGGCTTGTGAAGACCAAAAAAGCTATGCAGAATGCAAGTATGTTACAGGAGAGATATTCAAGGTAATACCGTTCACTGCTTTTTTTGATTATTATGTTGGTATGTTCAAAGATATGTTGTCTAACCCATTCAAGATAATAGGAGCTGGAGCAGCGCTTGGCTGTGCTAATTTATGCCCCGCCCCTACAGAAAAGCCTCATGGACTCTGCATGGGAGTTAAGATTGTATCTTTGATAGGACAATCAATGGGGGATGTTACAACTATGATAGATGAAGGAGTCTTTACAATAAGGGATGATTACTGTGAAAAACTAGAAAATTTGGAAGAGTCAGAAGGAGAATTAGGATGATTACAAGAAAAACAAAAAATTGATTTAAAATGAATAAAAAACAACCAATCGTTTAAAAAATTCCAATAATGAAAAATGAAGGCAAAAAAAAATAAAAAAATACAGCAGATGTGGGACGTTCTTTTGATAGCTATATCTGTAATCGCTGTTTTTTCTGTTGCTTCTTTTATAGAACTGCCTAAAGCTGCTGAAGAAACAAATCCTTTTGGAATGAGTGCAGTAAGTGGGATGGCTACAGGGATG
>JADHVE010000066.1 GCA_016784195.1 Candidatus Woesearchaeota archaeon
GGTTTTTCAATATATTTTTTTGATTTGTTAAGGATAGTTTCTGCTTTAGTTTTATTTCTAGCAACACCGATAACTGAGAACTTCTTTATACTTTTATTTTCAATGAGGTGATAAATTGCGGGAATGAGTTTCTTTTTAGTTAAGTTTCCTGTAGCTCCTAAAATAATAAAAGTTACGTCATCCATTTTTGTTTATTCTACGACCGGTTTAATGGTACTTTTGAACATCTTTGATGCTTGTTTGGTATAATTAACAATGTTGTTCTTGAAATGATTGGGATGTTGTTTTTGAATTTGTCCAATAATGTGATAACCAAGAGCCATTACTGTTGCTGGACCAGCACTTTTAGGTAAAGTTATGTTTAATCTGTTTTGTTTTTTACCAAACAGTTTGTTGTTATAACCTAATCCGATGAAGAATTCTTTGTCTGAGGGAACAACAGTTTTTGCATGTTTAGTTTGTTCAATTGTAAACACTCTGCCGTTAATTTTTGGTCCAAAAAGTTCATCAAATTTTGTTTGAAACAATTCTCTAACATTATCAAACTCTGTGGGGACGATGATATAGAACGCGTTAAATTTTTTTAGATTCCTGGGAGTTTTTATTTTTTTTATTAGGTTTAATATTTTTTGTGGCGATTCTTTGGTTTTTCCCAGAATCATGCCCATATAAGTTGAAGTGTTATAAGTATAGGGTTCAGTATTTTTAGGATAGAAATAAGTCTTTTTAACAAATTTGTTGGCTTCAGCTGTAGGGTTGTTGGTTATGAGGATAGTTTCAATTTTTCTTTTTTTTAGATCTTTAGCAATGATTGGAGCATGTTTGCCTCCGGAAGCAGAAATTAAAATTGCGCCATCGATATTTTTAATTGCTTTTATTTTTTGTTTATAATTTCCTTCATCGGCAAAAACTGCATCTTTATTTGCAAAGATTATTCTACCGGTAACTGCTGCATTGCCAGAACCGAGAACTAATGGTCGTTTATATTTAACGTTTAATTTTGGTAGTTTACTTTTTCTGAACAAATTTAAAGCATCAAGTACAACCTTATCTAAGTCTGGTAGTTTTGTTTGTTTCATTTTGTTAATTTTACGTAATCAGTAACAATATCTTTAGTGAAGTTTTTCATCCCTTGGTAAGTTTTGGAGTGTTTAAGCATATCTTTGATTACGGAAAATGGTAACGTAGAAATGTCGGCTCCCACTAATGCTGCTTCTCTTACTTGTCTTGTGTTTCTTAATGAAGCAGCAAGAACTTCCGTTTTATATCCTTCTAAAATTTCTACGCATTGAGCAACTAAATCAATACCAGAAACAATTCCGTTATCATTTAGAGTGACTTTGCCTTTTTCTTTTCCTTCCATTGGGAAATAATCAGTTTTATTGAATTTTATTTTATTGTTGGTTTGAATAAAGTCGTCAATTCTTCCAGCGAATGGGGAAACAAAAGCTGCGCCTGCTTTTGCAGCGAGAAGTGCTTGTTCAGGAGTGAAGATTAATGTGCAATTAACAGGAATATTGGCTTTGGTTAAAGCTTTAATGGCTTCAATTCCAGCAAAGTGTGTTTTATCAGAATCTTTAAATGCGGGATTGACAGGAATTTTAATGTAAACATTATTAGCAATCGGATTGAACAATTTGTAAAGTTTTTTTCCTTGAGTAATCATTCCTTTGGCAGAAGTTTCAGTTACTTCAAGAGAAACAGGTGTGCCTTTAGCAGTTTCGAGAATTTGGTTAAGATATTGTTTGAGGTTGATGTTTTTTCTTTTATCAACAGCTTTTTTCATCAAAGAGGGATTTGTAGTGACTCCATCTGCGATACCCCATTCATAAGCTTGTTTAATTTCATCTAAATCTGCGCTATCTATGAAAACTTTCATTGTTGCTTCCCCCTACAATGAAAGCTAAAAAATCTATTTAGATTTTTGCTTGTTTTCATTGTACACCTCTTTTTTGTAAATTATCGATAATTTACCAACTTGCACGGCACCCGAGATTTTTTCTCACTTTGCTCGAAAAAATGTGCCTCCATTGGCAAAGTTGGTAAATTATTCGTTACTGGAAATTATTCTTTCAATGCTTCTTCGATTTTACCTTGATCAAAGCCGACTAAAATTTTTCCGTCAATTTCGATTACAGGAACGCCCATCTGGCCTGATTTCTCAACCATTTCTTTTTGAGCAGCTTCATCGGCAGAAACGTCAATATCTGTAAATTTAACATTATTTGCTTTAAAAAATTCTTTTGCTTTTTTACACCAAGGACATGTTGGTGTTGAATATATTTTTACAGTTGCCATATTAATTCACCTCAGATTATAATTTATATTAAAATAAATCATTTATACTATATAAGAGTTTTTGTCGGGTTTATATCTACTTGATTAGTAACATTTATTAATTAAGAATCATTAATAAATAAAAAAGAGGTTGATGATGAAAAAAGTAACTAAGCTGAAAGAGCTAAAGTTAATTGCTAATTACGTTAGGCATGATATCATTGACATGCTTTTTAATGCTCAATCTGGTCATTCTGGTGGTCCTTTAGGATTGGCAGATATTTTCACAGCACTTTATTTTAACATTCTTAAACACGACCCAAAAAAACCTAAATGGGATAAACGAGATAGATTAATTCTTTCTCCAGGTCATGTTTGTCCTGTACGTTATGCAGCAATGGCTGAAGCAGGATATTTTAAGAGAATGGAATTACTTTCATTAAGAAAATTAGGTTCAAGATTACAGGGTCATCCGTCTCGGCAGGACTTGCCGGGATTAGAATTGGCAACTGCTTCTCTCGGACAGGGATTAGGTGCAGCAGTAGGAATGGCTCTGGCAGCCAAATTGGATCGGAAGAAACATACGGTTTATTGTATAACTTCTGATGGCGAACATGATGAGGGTAGCACTTGGGAAGCAGTTAATGCTGCTGCGAAATATCAATTAGGAAATTTGATTAACATTATTGATAGAAATAACATTCAGATTTCTGGACATACACAAGATGTTTGGCCGTTGAAGAATCTTAAGGAAAGATATCAAGCACATAATTGGAAAGTTTTTGAGATTAATGGTCATAATTTTAAACAGATAATCTCTACTGTGGAGAAAGCTAAGAAATTGAGTGTGCCAGTTTGTATTATTGCTTACACTATTCCTGGAAAAGGGATTAGTTTCATGGAACATCAGTTTTCGTGGCACGGAAAAGCTCCTAAAGAAGAAGAAGCGGCGATTGCTTTACGTGAATTAAATGATGAAAGAGAGAGGATTTTGAAAAAGAAATGAAAGAAACAGAAACTTTGGAATTGAAGAAATCAACAGGGGAGTTGAAAGAAGGGATTATTTCGATAGTTTCTATTCTCAATAAGCATCAAAAAGGAGAGCTGTATTTTGGTGTTAAAAATAGTGGCGAAATTGTTGGTCAGACTGTGACAGAGAAAACTGTCAGAGATATTTCTAAATCTATTTCAGATCATATTGAGCCAAAGATTTTTCCTAAGATTAAAGAAATTGTTTTAGAGGGAAAGAAATGCGTTCAAATTGAATTCCTTGGTAATAATATCCCTTATTATGCTTTTGGCAGAGCATATATCCGCGTTGGAGATGAGGATAAACAACTAAGTGCAAAAGAATTAGAAAAGATGATTTTGGATAAGAACAAAGATAAAATAGCTTGGGATAAAGAAGTTTGTAAGAAAGCTAAAGTGAGTGATATTAATGTTGGAAAATTGAAATGGTTTTTGAAAAAAGCAGGAAAAACTTTTGATAATGTTGAGAATTCACTGAAAAAGCTAGGTGTTTTTTCGAAGGGGAAGTTGCTTAATGCGGCCGTAATTCTCTTTGCTAAAAAACCTGAAAACTTTTTTCCAAATGCAAAATTGCGATGTGCTGTTTTTGGAAAAACAACAGCAGTTACTATTGATATGCAGCAGTTTACGGGGGATTTATTTACTCTTATCGAGAAAGCTGAGAAATATATCCTTGAAAACATCCACATCGGAATGAAAATTGAAGGGTTATACCGGGTCGATGTTCCAGAGATTGATAAAGAAGCTTTTCGAGAAGCAATAATTAATGCTTTTTGTCACCGTAATTATTATTTTTATGATTCTGTGAATATTGCTATCTTCAAAGACAGATTAGAAATCAGAAATCCTGGTTTACTTTATGGCGGGTTGACCATTGAAAGAATTAAGAAAGAAGAAGTTTCTGAGCGTAGAAATGAACTCTTAGCAGAGATGTTTCATCAAATTCATTTCGTAGAAAAATGGGGTCGAGGGATAAGTCTGATTTTGTCTAAAGAACCAAAAGCAAACTTTAAGGAAGTTGGAAGGCAGTTTATTGTTACATTCAAAAGAAAGATGCAAACCATAGAAACTACCCAAAAGACTGTGGAAAAGACTGTGGAAAAGACTGTGGAAAAGATCTTGGGGCTTATTAATGAAAATCCTAGAATTACTCAAGAAGAGTTATCAAAGAAAACTGGGCTTACGAGAAGAGGGGTTGAGTGGAACTTAAAGCAACTGAAAGAAAAAAAGATTATTCAGCGTATTGGTGGAAGAAAAGAAGGTCGCTGGGAGATTATAAAACAATGAAGAAAGAAATTGTTGTTATATTTGTACTTGCTTTGTTTTTATTAAGTGCTTGTTCTACTGGAGAAGCTACAAGACAAAAAATTCTTCCTGCTTATGATGATAGTAAATGTATTGATTCTGATAATGGAATTAATTTGGAAGAGAAAGGGCTCACACAAGGAAAATATTATTGGAGTTTTGCTGCTAAAGAAGATTATTGTGATAGTGGAAACAGGTTGATTGAATTTTATTGTGGTAGGAGCAAAATTCAGAAAACTATTAAAGATTGTAAAATTTTGGGTGAAAATTATAAGTGTGAAGAAGGAAAATGTTTTAAACCAGTAAAATTAAAGAACCGTGTTGATACTTTGGTTATTGTTGATACTGATAGTTTTCCCGAATTAACTGAAGAAGATGTTCAAGATTTATTTAAGTTGGCAGAAGATTATTGGCTTTTTCCAAAAACACAGACAAAGTTTAATATTTTAGATGTTGTATACTTTTCTCTTGCCCAGAACGAATGGTCTGATTTGTTGATAGAATACTTTCAGGAGGGGGATAAAGTTTATCCTGAATATGTTGTTGTTTTTAAAGAAGAATTGGTGTATGGTGGTCATGTAGATGTATTTAATCCTAAAACAGATTTTGAAGAAGAAATGGATTATTGTATGGAATTTAAATATTTTGCAGGTAATTCTAATAATGCTAAAAAAGTAGTTCCGGGAGCCATTGTAAATTATGGTCATAGATATGGGATTTGTGGTTACGGGGATGATTTAAAAACTATTGTCTCAGATGTATCTCTGGGTGGACAATGTAAAAATACTGATGGTATACCTTGTGTTTGGAAAAATGGTTATCAAATGTGTTCTAATTTAGCTAATGATTTCTTTGCCCAAAACAATTTATTACTTTCAGCTAAAACAATAGTTCACGAACTATTACATTATTACTCAAATGATATTGCTTATGAACATTTTAGCACATTATGTGCATTTGAAAAATTAGGATGGGATCCCGATAAAAGTTGGAATTACTATCTGGAAACTTTACCTGCTGCAGAACCTTTTGACTCTATTACTGTAGAATATGCTGGCATCTGTCCTACAACCTGGCAAGATTTTATAGATAGTAAACAAGATTGCGGAAAATAAAATGAAAGAAAAAAAATCAACAAGGTCTGGATTTGGAAAAGCAATGTCTGAATTAGGTAGGAATAAGAAAGTAGTAGCGTTATCTGCAGATTTAATTGATTCTAATAAACTGAATGCTTTTATTGAGAAATATCCAAAACGATTTTTTCAGGCAGGAGTAGCTGAACAAAACATGGTTTCAATGGCAACAGGATTAGCTTTAGAAGGAAAGATTCCTTTCGCTTGTTCTTTTGGTGTGTTTGTGCCCATGCGATGTCTTGATCAAATCCGAGTTAGTGTTTGTTATAATCAAACTAATGTGAAATTAGTGGCGACACATTGCGGTTTAGCTACGGGAGAAGATGGTGCAACACATCAGGCTTTAGAAGATGTTGCTGCTTTACGTTCTTTGCCGGGAATGACTATTATTGAACCTTGTGATTACAATCAAACGATTAAAGCAACAAAAGCTGCTGCTAAACTGAAAGGGCCA
>JADHVE010000006.1 GCA_016784195.1 Candidatus Woesearchaeota archaeon
CCAGTTTACGATAATGATTAAAATCATCAAGAAAAGCATGGCTATTAGTAAAAAGTAGAATCCACTTAACTCTGCTAATAATTTTTCTGCTCCAGCCTGTAGAGGATCCTGAGATAAGTCAATAGCTACGGCTTTATTTGTTATTGTTCTGAAAGTTGTTATTGATATTAAGAAAGCTAGGGCATAAAATGCTAAATCAAAAAAAACTATGAAGAAGATTTTTATATCTATTTTCTTAAAAGAATCTATAAAAATATTATAGCTGTTTTTAAAATAACTTTCTTTTTTCATTTATTTGATGAATTTTAACTTTTAATTTAAATAACTTTTTATTTTGCAGGGTGGAGAAGGTTGTGTTAGGGAAATAGAGAAGGAATGGTGGGAAGTTAAGGTGTAAGATATGTAATAACCTAAAAAGAAAGATTAGGATAAAAATAATTTGTAAAAATATAAAACTTGATAAGGAGAATAATTATTATAACTATTATAAGTAACCGTATGAAGCTATATTCAAAATCTTCTGACTAATAGTCAATTGTGTCCCAAGTAATATTGAGTTTAACACTTAACTGACAAACTTAAGCCTGGTTTTTGTCTACATTCAATAACAAAAATTTTTAACTACTTTATATTGTTGATAAACATTTATATATCTGCTATCAAATTGTTTGTTTATGGCAAAAGAAAAGGGGATTTATTTTGAAGTTTCTGATAAAAAGTATCCTGATTTAGAGTTGCCTGGCTGGCTGCAGGCAAAATCAAAGTGATTATATATCTAGCAGCTTATCGTCTAGGAGTATCTTTGGATTTCTGAATACCTGGTCAAGATGGAGTATGGCATATATTGAGCCTCCGAACCAGTAATTTGAGCCAATGCCTATGTGGGCTGTGCCCCTTACTTTGTCGTCAATTATCATTGCTCCTGCAAGCCTTGCTTTGGGGTTTAATCCTATGCCTAATTCACAGATTCTTCTCACAGAGCCAGGGTGTTTTGAGATTGATTCTGCCCATTTTAGGGTATTTTCAAGTTCTTTTGCCTCTTTTCCCCCGCTAATTTCGACTATGCTTCCTTCCTTTATTATTAAGGTAATGGGCTCTTTAATCAATATTGTTCTTTTCTGGTTTCTGGAGCTTGCGTCAATAACAACTTTGCCTTCCACCCTTTTCCCGTTTGGTGGAGAGTATACTTCTCCTGCAGGCAGGTTTCCTCCGGTGCCATTTTTTATATAACTGCCGTCTGCTGATATGCCTTCAATATTCTTAATGTTGTAGTAAAGGTCTGTTCCTGCGTCTGTTGTGATATGGGCTTCTTCTGCTGCATCAAATAGTTTTCTTATTTTTTCATGCTCTAATTGCATTGGCTTGTAGTTGACATCGATTGCTTCTGTTGCTAAGTTGATGTTGTGGTTCAACAAGTCTCCTAAGCTCATTGCAGAAACAAATTTATGCTGCCTTTTTTTAACCCATCTTCTGAAGCTTTTTCCAAGCTCGCCAATATTCCCTAATTTATCTGACATGTTAAGAAAGATAACGTTTCTTTCTTTTAGGTCAGTTAAAGAGTTGATTACGTCTTCATCTGCTGTATCCTTTTTTGACTTGACATCCTGCAAAACCAATTTTGCGTTCAGATTGAATTCCTGGGCAGCTAAGTAATAAGCTCCAGATAAGATTGCAGAAGCATTCCTATTTTCAAAACCTTTGTCTCCTATAATCAATATTCTTTCATTCTGTATGGCCAAGCAAGGCGTGAATATTTTTTTTAGGTAAAAGGAATATTTTTTACATGATTCATAGAAATTGTTCTGCTTTAACCAGTTTAAAGATTCAACTGTTTCCATTGAAAGAATGGTTTTATCTGTATTTTAATAGTTTTTGATTATTCGGCCCTACAGAAACCCAATCCCTAAAAAAGTATAAGATTCCCGTTTATTTAGAGGAAGATTTCTGCAAAGTCTATGCTTTTATAATCAGGTCATTTTTCTCTGATTCTAACTATAACCTTACTATTTGAAAAAAAAGCTTGATTTAGAGATTTGTATACTAGTATATATAAAAATTTATAAATAAGTAAAAAAATTATTACCTTAAGATGAAAAAAGGTACATTGATCATAATCTTTTTCTTAATTCTGCCTGTTATAGCTGCTGAAATAAGCATAAAGCAGAATAATGGCAATTACAACTTAGGTGATAAGATTTCTGTTTCCGCATCTGTAATTGAAGATGAAGATGTAACTGGCTTTTTTAAAGTCAGTTTAGAATGCACTAACTACGCCATGCAGTATTTTGTAACTCCAATAAGCCTGGAAAAGAATTTCAGGACAAATATTAATGTTCCCGATTTAACAGCAACAAAAGATATGCTGGGCAGCTGCAGTATAGAAGCTGATTTAGAAGGAAATGACGGAACTGTTGATGTAGAACATACCCTCGGCTTCAGGGTTAAAAAAGAGCTGAATGTCAGCTGTGAATCTTCTGAAGCAATTCCAGGTAAAGATATAAAGATTTCCTGCATTGCAAAAAAGATCTCTCTTGATCCAGTCCAGGCAGGAACAGCCAATCTGAATTATGATGGTAATGAATTTACAACAAATGTAGAAGACGGGATTTTTGATTTTGATGTTTTTATTAAAAACGATGCTCCTGCAGGTGCAAAAGAAATCACTATCCAGGTTGATGACAATCAAGGTAATTATGGTAATTTAATCTTTAATGCCTATGTGGAGGCAATTCCTACAAAATTAGAAATCGAAGTTAATAAAGAATCATTTAAGCCAGGAGAAACATTAGAGATAAAGCCTGTGCTGTATGATCATGTCCATGGTTTAATTGATGCAGAGGTAAACCTTGAATTTACAGATATTGATGATAAACAGCTCATTTCAAAGGATATCCAAAGCGGTGAAACTGCAAGTTATGTTTTTAACAGCTTTGCTATCCCAGGAGATTATAAAGTCAAAGCTAAGTCTGAAGGATTAACAGCAGAAAGAACAATAAAAATAGAGAGCTTAATCAAAATGAAGATGACTTATGCTAATGAAAAGGTATTGATAAAAAACATAGGCAATACCTTCTATGATGATAAAACCACAATCATTCTTGAAGATGAGGGAGGCAAAAAATATCTGATTGAGAAAAATATAAATCTTGCTCCGGGACAGGAAAAAGAGATTGATTTGTCCAAAGAAGTGCCTTATGGCAATTATGATGTTGTTCTTCCTGAAGAGTCTATTAGCGCTGAAACAGCCAGTGATAATCAAGCAACTAATGTTATAGAAAACGTCGAGATACGTGACAACAGGCCAGTCTACAAAAAAGCAGGAGAAGGAGTTAAAGGGGGCATGGGCATGATATCTGGCGCAGCTATAGGCGCTGTGGGATTTGCATCTGCAAAGCCTCTATTTGCAAGCGTAATCCTTGTTGTAATAATTTTGGTTATAGTCTTATTTTACAGCCGGGACTTCATCAAAAGTAGGGTTGGCCAAGTAAAGGTAAAAGTTGACAAGAAAGAAGGCATTCACCTGGAAAAGAAAGACGGTGATACTGAAGGATTGTTTAAGGACTTTAAATATGGCAAAGGATAATATAAAAATAATAAGCATAGAGTTTAAGAAAATAAAGATAAATAAATTTTTGCCTAAAGAAAAAACAGTTGAGTTCTCTATATTCTTCAATGACAGTGATGATAAGGAAATCTCAAGGAGTATTAACTTGGGTAATATTGAAGGCATTGCAGAGAACATAGTAGATGATATAGTCAATATGGAGAAGAACATCAACAAAGAGTTTGATGGTGAGGCTTTGATTGATAATCCCTCAAATGTCTTTGTTAAAAACAAAGAAGAATTATTGCCTAAAATAACTAATTTTCTTAAGAAGGTCTCTGAAAATATTGAACAGGTTAAAGCCTGCAAGACTTCAAACGGCTATCTGGATTTAGTCGGCAAGGTTAACAGGATGAGCCTGGAGTTTTGAATTCTTTTTTCAACTTATTTTTTAACACCAGGTATAATTTGATTCATTAATAAAAACATTTAAATATATAAACATATTTAAATATATAAATATGTTTTTAGTGGATAAATTTAAAGCTTTAGCCGACGAAACAAGAATTAAGATAGTTAAATCGCTTTTCTCTGGAAAAAAAACAGTTTCTGAGATTGTTCCATCAACAGAAAAGTCCCAACCAAATGTTTCTATTGCCCTCAAGCAATTACTTCATGCAGGCATTATTGCCAGGGAAAAGAAAGGCAAATTCGTACATTACAGCCTAAAAGATCCTGAAAAGATCAAACAGATTATCCGGTTAGTTGGTGGTGATGATGGCATTTGAAATTTTAGGCTTAGAACTGGATATTATAGGCATCACAGTATTCATAGCTGTTTCAGGAGCAGTTATCTACTTTGCAAGGCAGTTAAAGCATAAAAAACCCGATGCAGATTCAAAAGAGCGAAAAAGCGCAGTAAAAAAGATTTCAGCAGCAGAAAAAGCAGCAATAAAACAGCAGAAAAAGCAGATAAAGATTGAAAAGGAATTAGTGAAAGAAGAGGTTAAGATTTTAGAAGTTGAGAGTGAATTAGGAAAAGCAACTAAAGACATGATCAATATCGGAGAAGTAAGCAAAAAAGAGGAAGAGGAATTAGACAATAGGATTAAAAGTATAATCAACACGATAAGGGTGCAGCTGTCAAAACTAAAGTACCAACAAAGCTTCAATGTTGTTGAAAAGAAATATCTGATAGGGCTGGTTAGATTACTCCTAAACCAATTGATGCACAGGATTAAAAAACAAAAAGAAGATGAAGGAGCCACTAGAAACATATCTAAAATTATAGATTTTGTTATCAGAAGTGTAGAACATATTTCTAAGGAGATGTATTCTCAAGAAGTTAAGGTTTTTGATGTTGAGAGCGATTTAGAAACCTTAAAATTTTATGAAACTGAAAAATTACAAGAACTATCTCCGGAAAATTCAGCAATATTGAAAAAAATAAACAGCAGATTAGAATATATGAAATTCAAGATAAAAAGCAATATAGCCGCATTAAAATTTATTACGACTACCTTGAAGGATAAAGAAAGGATAGTTTCTGAAGATTTTAACAACCTGAAAGAATTTGATAAAAAATTCCATGCTGCTTTGGATCGAGCTTTTAACAATATAGAAAAATTTTCAATATCTTTGAGAGAGAAGCCAATGACAACAGAAGAAACTATAAATGGAGCTGCCCTAGCAATTAGATATGCTTATAATGAAATGATACAACTCACAGATTCTTCAATCAAAAAAAATGTTTTGTTAATGGAGTTTATTCCACATACAGTTCCACTCCAAAAACAGATATTATTTATCCTTGATAAAGGACTGGAAATCGAGAAAACTCATATTTATTTAGTTAAGTTATTTGAGGCTTTAAATGAAACAGTAAGGAGGATAAGCCTAACTGGTAAAAATGAGATAATTAACCTATTCATGGATATACAAAGAGAAAAAATAAAAGAATTCAAAATTAAAGAGATACAAGAAGAAAAAGATAAGATTACATTGAAAATTAAAGAGAAGATTCAAACCAGTATAGTGAATATAGAGCGGATATCTAACTTAAATCGTGCATATCTGCCAAAATTAAATGAAAAAAAAGCTGGATTAATATATGAGGGGAAGAGGATTATTAACTTCTTATCTAAAATTAATAAAGAATTTAGGGCAAGAGAAAAAAGATAGAAAAAATATGTTCCAAACTTAACCATACTGATAAATTCTGCGTTAATTTTAATTGTTTTTTGGAATGTATCGTAAAAAATATTTGTTTAGTAATATTTTACTTTTATTAAGTAGTAACCAGAAAGATTTATATATTAGGTAATCTTTCTAAAAACTACCTAACATGGTAGATAATCAAACAATAGACACAGTTTTGGACGAGATGGAGGAAGAAATTAAGGAGTATGAGAAGACTCCTTCTACTTCTGGATTTAATCCTAGCTCTAACCCGGCAACCAGAATAGACACTCCCTGGCTGAAAGACCGGGAGGAAAAGATAAACGCAAATTTTCCACAGATGGTATTCTATGACTGGGAGGGGCAAATAATTAAAAAAAAAAGTGGAGATCCTAAAAGCGATAAGAAACCATATCATTTTCCTTATCTTTTCAAGATAGAAAGAGGCACTGCAGTTTTAACTGAAAGACTTGGTGATCTTTCAAGTTACGGATTATTAAGACACAGAACCAGATGGATGGATCTGGTAAAACTAAAGACTGAACTAAAGAATGGAAAGAAGATTTATTTCTTTGAGGGTGGCCATATTGGTAAGGTAAGAATAGATAGTGAATATTGGAATAAGAAAGAAGAATATTTGCTGCGAGATGTAATTCGTACAATCGAGAATCTTGGATACCAATTTACCCCCCAACCTAAACCCCAAAAAGGTAGTTTACCTCTAGAATCCTACTCAAATGCCCAGTTCTCCCCACGGGATGACCCATCAGATAGTACTTCAAAACCACTTACAGCTGACAGGAGCACAGTTAAGATTGATAATCTTGACTATAAAATCAGTAAAAAAAGACTAAAGGATAACAATAACTCAGAAAATTCCACCGAAGAAAATCCCCCAGAAAATGAAAGGCTGGTTATCAACGAAATTGTTGATTTGATTGGATATAGTTTAAATTCAACATACAAAGTAAGAAGGGCTGGCCTACATATAGGATGGGGAAAATGGATTGACAAAAAAATAATGGTTAACACTCAAGCAGTAGGTTATGATGTAGTATTCACTGATATGTACACAAGAGATGGAGTAAAAGTAAACGCAGATACTAGATTTACACTCCAGGTAAGGAACAATCCTGAAGACCTTTACAGGTTTGCTGTTAAAACAAAGGAAGTTGAAAAACAGCTGCAACAAACAATTTTTGGTTTTGTAAAAGAATATACTTCAAGCTTAACCTCTGACCAGATAGTTGACTCAAAGAAAGAATATATGTCTGAACAATCAAGTACTAAAAAGATAGCAAAAGAAAATATGGCAGCACGAGATATTTTGAGCATTATCAGGAAAGATTTTGCAGCATACATGGTGCAGTGGGGTTTCGAGCTCACAAGTGCAATAGTCCAAGATTATGAACTCCCTTATGACATAGAAAACGCATTTAAAGAAACTGAGGCAAACAGGAGATTAGTCAAATCAGGGTTGTATGAAGGGGAGAGGCAGAGTTCAAAAATTGAGGAGATTGCAAGAGGTGAATCATCCAGAGTTGTGATGCTAGGTGAAGCAGGAGCTAAAGCACTTAAAAAAAAGGCAGAAGCCTATCAGCAACCAGGTGGACAAGAAGTCTATAAATTAGATACTGCAAAAGAAGTAGCTAGCAAGGTAAATAATATGAATGTTGTTTCTTCAGGTTCATTTGTAGATGACTTAGTAAACGGTGTAGTAGAAGGTGCAAAAAAAGTGCAGGATCAAAAAATAGTAAATAGGATAATTCGCTAGTTCTTAAACAATAAAATAAATAAGAAAAAATTTTCTCAATCAACTGCTGGATTATATAAGATAAAAAAAATAAAAAAGTTTTATTTACTTCCTCAACAGATCCCTTCTTCGTTTCCAGTTAGCAGTTCTGCTTGGCCTTAATTTTTCAGCGCCTTTTCCTTTCTTTCTCAACCCTCTGCTTTTCCTTCCTGCAGATGTCAATCCGCGCTCTGCTCTTCCTTTCTTCTCCGAAATCCAGGCAATGTTTTTATCTGCTAGTATTTGAGGATGTTTTCTATCTACTAAAATAACCTCATACCAGTAATGCAATCCATCTTTTCCAACATAGTAAGAGTTAAGTGCTTCACAATTAACATATCTCTTTGATGCTCTTTCTTCTGCAACCCACTGGTAATTTTTGTCTACTATCTTCCTTCTTCCAAAATGCTTGCTTCTTCTACCTGCTCGTATTTGTGGCCTTTGTCTTCCGCCTCTTGAGACACGCTGCCTTACTACAACAAAACCTGGCTTTGCCTTATAGCCAAGAGAACGAGCTTTATCAAGCCTTGTCGGCCTTTCTATCCTCAGAGTTACTGGTTCTTTTCTCCACTGAATAAGCCTTTGAGACCAAATTTCACCTAAATTTTCCTTTGGTTTCTTCCATAGATTCTTTATATACTTGTACATACCCATCTTGTTAGCCTCCGTTATTATAAATGCAAAAGCATTTTTTATTCAGGCAAGCAACTGCCCACATCTATAGTACAGGGTTTTTGGGATATTTATAAAGTTAACTGTAAAATTTATATATACTTGAGTGATTCTTTAGTAAAAAAGAGGTAAAAGGCACTCTAAGGATTCTTAGAGAAACAATTTAAATAAAAAAATTACGTATTTTGTGTTAACTATTTAAATTTGTTATCAGCCTATCTTGATAAACATGAAGATTGTTTATTAGAAAAAGTTCCAAATAAACTAAGAAATGATGCAAATGGCAATTATTGAAGAAAATTTAAAATTAGTAAACGATATAGGATTTATAATTCAAGACATAAACCAATCAGGTTACTTTGAAAAGAAACTCTTTAATCATATATTTAGAACCCAGAAGGAGACTTATTGTCCCAAAGATAGAGTAGTTTTTGAAAACATACACCAAGCATACAGCTGTGCTTATGAACACTTAATCAAATATCGCAATTCAGGATTCATTGATAAAATAAAACAATATAGAGCAAATAGGTGGAATAAATAATGGTCCGGACTGTTTTAAAACCAACAATACTGACTCCTAGTTCTATTGATACTTTTATGGCAATAGCAGATTATGTTGCTAATGAAAATGGTTGTAGGATTAAATATGAAAATAACAAAATGCAAATTAAAGGGGACAGAGAAACTGCAATGTTTTCATTAAAAGTCACTTATGAGAATATCTTAGGTTATAATTTAATTGAGAATAGAAGAAATAATAAACCGGGAACTAAATAATAATTATTTTATTTGCTATATTATTATTCTTTAAATATATAAATGTACTGATTACTTCAGATTTAGTTGAACCCTCAATGTTGTTTTCTGAATTTATTATCTTATCTTTTTTTAACGCACTTAGGCTTTATGAATATAATTAAGTTATTTGGAACTCACTGTCCCGCATAACTCTTTTCTACTCGGATTAATCATAGTTTATTACATAACAAAAGGTGACAGAAACAAAACATAGACAAAACTAAATGGAGAAGAAAAAATATTATGTATGTTGTAGAAGAAAAAAGGGACGATGAAGGAAAGGTTAAGCAAGAAGTAATTAAGTATTTAGGGTCTGTTGAAAACATTCTTGATAAGTTCAAAGAATAACCAAGGGAGTTTCCACGCAACGCTACTAAAATCAAAACGTTTAAATAAAAACAAAATACAGCATATAGGTGGTTTTGTAATAAACATCAACAACATATTAAAAAATGAAATGTCCTTTTTGCAGCAATCCTGATACAAAAGTTCTTGATAAAAGGGAAACTGAAGAGCTGGAAGTAACCAGGAGGAGAAGAGAATGCTTAAAATGCAGAAAACGCTTTACGACTTACGAGAGGATTGAAACTGTTGAGCTGTTTGTTGTAAAAAAAGATGACAGAAGAGAGCAATTTAACTTAGATAAATTAAAAACAGGTATTATTAAAGCATGCGAAAAAAGGCCAATAAGCATGGAACAGATTGAGCAGGCACTTAATAGTATAATGGCAGAGCTTAAAGAAAAAAACAAGAAAGAGATACAAAGCAGGGAAATTGGCGAGTTGCTGATGAGAAAATTAAAGAAGCTTGACCAGGTTGCTTATATAAGGTTTGCTTCTGTTTACCAGGATTTTCAGGATCTGTCTTCTTTTAAAAAAGAGGTAAGCAGATTAGAGAAAAAAAGGAAAATTAATAAAAAATAAAGTTTGTATAAAAAACCAATAAAAAAAGTTATCATTAAAAATTAAAAAAAGCCAATTGTGTTCAATTTTTTATTTTTATAATTTTAATAATAAACTAAAAAATAATCAAAGAACAAAACCAAAACAAAACACAAATAATTGTGAATGTATAAAATTACTCAATGGTTTAAAATTAATGATAAAAACAATTAATGAAAAAACTGATTAAAAGGTGGTTTGGATGAATGAAATCATAAAAACAATAAAAGAAAGAAGATCTATAAGGGCTTATGAAAGCAAGCCAGTTGAGAAAGAAAAGATTGATCAGATTTTAGAGTGCGGCATGTGGGGGCCTTCTGCAAAGAATGATCAAAAATGGCATTTTACTGTTATAACAAATAAAGAGATTCTGGGAAAAGTTACAGCAATGAGGGTTCAGGCAGAAACTGATAAGAACTCAATGATGGTACAAAGGGCAAAAACTATGGAAGATCCAGTTTTATATAACGCTCCACTATATGTTGTGATTACTGCTCCTGAGGATTACAATTATGCAGACATTGACGGATCAATAGCGGCGCATAACATGATATTAACTGCGCATTCTCTTGGCTTGGGAAGCTGCTATATTGGCACTGTAAAAATTTTGAAGGACAATAAAGAGTTTAAGAGATTATTGCAGGTTCCTGAAGGTCATAAAATTGTGATTACAATTGTTTTTGGTTATGCAAAAGAAGAGCCAGAGCCCAAAGAAAGAAATCGAGATGTTGTGAGTTGGATTGAGTGATTGTTTTAAGGTTCCAAAACAACTTTCAAAGACTCTTTTGCATCTGAAACAATCTTAAAGCCTTCCTGAATTTTATCTAATGGCAGTTTATGAGTTATCAGGTTTTTAACATTTATTTTTTTGCTTTTTATCAAATCTAATGATTCCTGTAAATCTTTTGGCGCTGCCCCGTAGCTTGAGGTTACTGTTAATTCATTTCTCCAGAAATCTACAGTTGGGATTTCAATATTTTTGTTGGGTATGGCAAAAAACAATATTGTTCCTTTCTTGTCTATGCAGTTGAATGCCTGCTCAACTGCCTTTAAAGCTCCAGTGCAGATTATTATCCTGTCTGCTTTTATATTTAAGCTGTCTTTTGATACACGAAAAAATTCCTTTGAAATTTTTTGCGTCTCAGAACTTGCTTTGTAATTTCTGCGGACATCAATAACTTCATCTGCTCCAAACTCTTTTGCTTTTTTTAACCTGTATTCATCTATATCTGTTACAATAACTTTCGCTCCTTTTAGCTTTGCTAATTGTATGTTTAACAATCCAGAGATTCCAGAGCCCAGGATTAAAACAATATGCTCTTTTTTTACATTAATAATCCTTTGGCCCCTGACGACGCAGGCTAAAGGCTCAATCATTGTCCCTTCATCATAAGTTAGATTATCAAGTGAATAAGTTCCATTTTCTACATTTATTTTTGGGACTCTTACAAATTCAGAAAATCCTCCGGGGTCATAATTGCCTTGATGCAGGGTTTCACATGCTGTGGAGTTATCTTCTAAGCAGTATTTGCATTTATTGCATGGAACGTGATGGGAAACAAAAACTTTATCGTTAACTTTGAATTTGTCAGATTTAGATTCAATTACATCTCCTGCAATCTCATGACCCAGAACTCTTGGAGCTTTTTTGATTCTGTACCATTCCATAACATCTGTTCCGCAGATGCCGGAAGCTTTTACTTTAATGAGAATTTCTCCTTCAGAAATTGTCGGTTTTGGAATTTCTTCTATTCTTATGTCATTGTTATTGTGATAGACTGCTGTTTTCATAAGAACAAAAATTATTTCTTTTCTTTTTCATAAATCTTATAGGCCTCATCAACCGGAATGTTGTCATGAACCACCGCTCTAACAGCCTTTATCATCCCAATGGGCTTACTGCTTTGGAAAATGTTCCTACCCATATCAACTCCTGCTGCTCCTTTGTCAATTACGTTCTTTGCCATTGTTAAAGCGTCTTTCTCTCCTATCTTCTTTCCCCCTGCCATCACAACAGGTGTATTGCCGCAGGCTTCAACTACTTCTTCAAAGTTTTCGCAGTTATAAGTTTTGATTATATGGGCTCCTGTCTCTACACAGATTCTTGAAGCCAGCCCTAAATAGCGGGAATCTCTTGCCATATCTTTTCCAACTGCAGTTACTGCCAAAACTGGAATTCCATAATGTTCTCCCTCATCAACCAACTTTGCCAGATTAGTTATTGATTGTTTTTCAAATTCTCCCCCAATATAAACAGAGCAGGTTACTGCAGTTGCATTAATCCTGATTGCATTACAGATTGAAGTTGTGATAATCTCATTTGATAGTTCTTTTAGAATACTTTGTCCGCCTGAAACCCTTAAAACGATAGGGATGTCCATGTCTTCGCTTATCCAGTTCCTTATTGCGCCTCTTGTAATCATCAAAGCGTCTGCATAAGGCAATAAGGGATTGACTGTTTTTCCTAAGTTTCTTAAGCCGGTTGTTGGACCCTGAAAATAACCATGATCAACTGCTAACATTACGCATCTTTTTGTTTTTGGATTTATTATTCTTGCTAACCTGTTTTTCATACCCCAATTCATTTTGAATAACCTCCGATAAAGTTTTTATTGAAGTAAGCTATAAGCGTATATAAAGGTTTTGCCGAAAAGAATTTATTTGATTTTAGGTATAGTATTAATTAACAATTGTGTGACTTTCCTGACATTCTTATCAAACACTTCCAGAATCTCTTCCCAAGTTACTGGCTTTTCATCTTCTTTCCAGCAATCATAGTCTGTTGACATTGCAATAGCTGCGTAGGGAATTCCTGCTTCATTTGCTAAAATGCATTCAGGGGCTATTGACATATTTATAACATCTGCTCCCCAAATCCTAAACATTTTTGACTCTGCTCTTGTGCTAAACCTGGGACCTTCGATTGTAATAACAGTTCCTTTTTGGTGAGTTTTTATGCCTGATTCCTTGGCTGTTTCAATCAAAGTATTTCTTAATTGTTCATCAAAAGGTTCAGGCATTGCAGTATGCTTTGCGTTTTCAGCTCCACCAGGGAATTTATCAAAAAAAGTTATTTTTCTGTGGCGTGTAAAATCGATAAATTGATCTAATATTATAAAATCTCCTCTGCCTATTTCTTTCCTTAAACTGCCGCAGGCTGTTGTTGCCAGTATATATGCGCAACCAGATTTTTTCAAAGCCTGTATGTTTGCTCTGAAATTAACTCCTGATGGAGGTATTGAATGGTCAAGCCCGTGCCTTGCCAACAAAACAATGTCTTTATCTCCTATTTTTCCAGTTTTAACCGTTACTTCTCCATAGTCTGTTTTGATTGTCTCGTCTTTAACATTAGAAATAATATCCGGATTGTCTAATCCAGAACCGCCGATAATTCCGATTTTTACCATGTTATTCTCCCTCAAATTCTATCATGGTGAATATTTTGTAATCTTTTAATTTTTCTTTGCCTTTTAGATCAGGCAGGTCGATGATAAAAGCACATTCAAGAATTTCTCCCCCTAATTGTTCAATAAGCTGAGTTGCAGCATTAACTGTTCCTCCTGTTGCAATCAGATCGTCTACAAGCAAAATTTTCTCTCCTTTTTTTATTGCATCTTTGTGGATTTCCATCTTGTCTTTGCCATATTCTTTTTCAAACTCTGCAGAAATGGTTTTATAAGGTAGTTTTCCGGGCTTTCTGATGGGAACAAAGCCAATGCCTAATTTATAAGCTAAAACTGCTCCGAAAATGAAACCTCTTGATTCAATGCCAACGACCTTGTCAATCTTAATATCTTTGTATCTGTTGTATAGTTCGTCGCAGACATACTTAAATGCTTCTCCGTCTTGTAAAAGAGTTGTGATGTCTCTGAACATCACTCCTTTGATAGGCCAGTGAGGCACTGTTCTTATTTTTTCTTTGATGTTCACTAAAACCACTCCAATAAATTTTTTGCCAATAGTAATTTTACACAATAACAACCATTTAACAACTATTTGTAAATTTTTTTGGTTTTGTTCTTTGATTATTTTTTAGTTTATTATTAAAATTATAAAAATAAAAAATTGAACACAACCATGTTCACAAATAATTGAGTTCCGGTTTTGGTTGTATTGGCTGTTTTTATTTAATGAAATTTTTATTATTGGCTTTTTTTAATTTTTAATGTGCTTTTCTCTGCTTTGTCTGAAATTATTGCTGAGTTTCCTGAAGGGTCTTCAATTATTAGTTTTGAGCTTTCCTGACCCCACATTATCCTGGTTATTTTTTTCAGTAGATTTTTTGCTTTTGTCCTGTCTTCTTTTTCTTCTGCAGTGTCCCTTAATGTCTCTATCTGATGTTTTACCCTTTTGAAGATTCCTTCAATGTTTGTTATAAATCCCTGAGAAGCAGGACCTGGGGTTATTGTGGTTATGTGGGGAATCTTAATCGTGGCTTCTGAGCTTTTGACAACCCTTGTGTTTAGGTCTTTCTCTGATGAAATCTCAAAAGTATATTTTACCGGCTCTTTTCTTTCTGTGGCTTCTATATCTGCCTTGTGGTACTTGCAGTTAGAACAAGTCATTGAAAAGAGAAAAACCTTGCCGAAGTACGGAACTTCAGTCTCCTCTTCCATCAGTGTCAATGCTTTTTCGTGGCAAAACGGGCAAGGCTGATTATCCATAATGTCGACTTGAGTTTTTGACATAAACTACGGTTTTAGAATTATGTTTTTATAGTTTTCTGTTTTTTTGTTGAGGAAATGTTTTTATGGAAAAAACATTAGCTGCGTGGTTTTGAAAACTAAGGTTATTGTAGAAATGGTGGAATTCTAATGTAATATGGGTGGGAAGTTAGGGATTGCAATTAAAAAAACTTATTTTTATAGATTATATTGTCTTATTGAAAAATATCTTAAAAAAGAATGAATAAATGATGAAAATCTGTTATCCCGAGAATAAACAAAAATTATTATGTGAGTTTAATCTAATTTTTGGATAAGAACTTTTTTTATTTCTTAAAAACTCATCTTTATAAATAATATTGAATAATATTTCAAAAAAATATTTAATCTAAAAAAGAATTATTCGCTATACTCTGAAACTTCAGAGACTTCTTTCTTTTTAGGCTCTTTTGGCTTGCCCCTGTGGATGCTGGCAAAGTTTGGAACTGCTGCAATCCAGTTTTCTCCGAAACCTGCTATGTCTCCATCAATTGCGTCACATGTTTTCTTCAGTTTGTTGATTGCTCTTTTCAGCTCTACTAAGTCCTTGTCTTTCAATGGCTTAATGTTGACCAAAGCTATGGTTCGGCCTTCTCTTAAGCAATCCAGAATCGGTTTTATTCCCTCAAAATCTTCTATAACAAACGGCCTTACTGTAATCTTTGTTTTTTCTTCTATTGCTCCTTCTGTGCCTATTTCTACATAACCTTCTTCTTCTGTTTCTTCAAGAATCTTAGAACTATCCCTCATTTTTTCCTTTAATCTTGAAAAAAAACCTGACATCAAACCACCTTTTGTAATTTTTGAGTAAAAAATTGTTTATAGGTTTTGATAAACTAACCCATATTTAAATCTTTCTATTCACAGCGAAACATTTTTAAACAAAGGTTTTATTCGCTTTTAATATAAAATGGCTAAAAGAATAGGCGGTTCTAGAAGAAAGAGTAAGCATAAACTCAGTAAAGGAATTAGGGAAAAAGGAAAAGTTACTATCCCTCAGTATTTACAAAAGTTTAAATTAGGTGAAAAAGTGTATCTGCATATAGAACCGGCAGTCCAGAAAGGAGCATATCATATGAGGCACATGGGCAAAAGTGGCATAATAAAAGAACAATCAGGCAATTGCTACGGTGTGTCAATAAAAGACGGCGGCAAAGAAAAATTATTGATGATACATCCTGTACACCTTAAGAGGACATAAAATGACAGAAAAAAATATTATAACTGAAACTCCAATAAGTATGTATGATCTTAAAGAGGAGCTGGCAAAAATAAAAAAGAGAGATAAAGAATTAAATTTTAGGGCAGCAAAAACAGAAGAGTACCTGCAGCAGGTAATGAGCTTTAAAAAGGCAGGTGAGCTTTATGATAAATTAACTAAACTGGATATCCCCAGGTTAAGAGAGCAGCATATCAAAAAGATAATCGATCTTCTGCCAAAAACAGTAAAAGACCTTAAGGTTATACTTCAGGGCTATACTTTAACAATCAATAATGAAAATGCGAAGAAAATAACTGATGCTGTTAACAAATTTAGCGATAAAGAATAATTGCTTTTTCTGTGAAAAAAAATATCTATCATTAAAAAATTACCAATAAGAGCAGAAACATGATAGGATCTAGTTGTGAATTGTTTTTATGATTTTATGTATTATTTATTTTTTGAATAACAAAAAATATTTTTATTTTAAAAGTAAAAAAAGACATAAAGAATAGAAACAAAAAAAACACAAATAAATGTTATAGTGTAAATTCACCTAGGGTAAAAAAATTAATTGAAAATATGTGAAATATTTTGAGATAATACATGCTTTGCAAAAATTACAAATATTTATAAATACTTATGTTTATATTGTAGAAAAATGAGGGTGGAAATAGATAAAATACATAAAGATAGCTATAGCAAGCTGGCTGATGACGTGAATAAGAAGTCTAAGAGCTTTAAATCGAAAGACTACAAAGCAAGCTTGAGTTATGAAAGCTTATTGTTAAACAAGGACATTTCAGTTGAGAAAAAAAAGAAAGCCTTGATTGAAAGGCTGCATAAATTAATTATAAAGACCTTTTCAATTGATTTAAGCAAGATAAAGTCAGAAAAAAAGATTTTAGAGGTTTTGAAACATAATATAAGAGTATTAAGGAAGATTGTTGATAAACTGAAGGATATAAATTATTACCTTGAAGAAAGCTTTTTAGCAGAGCTTGGGCTGATAAAAAGAAGCTTAAACATTAATAAAAACAAAAGCCCTGAAAGATTAATAGAGAATGCAAAATTTTCATTGAGCAAGCAGTATTTGTGCAAATTAGAGCATACTACCTATAAACTAATTGAAAAAATAATATTATTTGATAAAAAATTATTAAAGGGCTATAAGTCAAAAGAGGAGAAGATTATTGCTAAAGAGAAGGTTGTAATAAAAGACATAAATAATGTTTTAAAAAAGCAGTCAGAGCTTTTCAACCATTTAGAGGCAAAACTTCCCCCCCCGAGCAAAATAAAGCCTTTACTGCTGAAAAAAAAGATTTTCAACCAATGGATACCTGTAGTGTTGACATTAATGACTGCATGTAACAGCGAATATAGAAAAGAAGAGATGATTTTTGAAAAATTAAAGAAAAACAAGAAAATAAAACAGATAATCAATAAAAAAATATCATCTTTAGAGAAAGAAAAAGCAGGCCTGATAGGGATAAAGCAAGAAAGAGTTATGGGAAGGGCAAAATTAGGCGGTTTAGAAAATGAACTAAGGATTATGTTCCACGATTTTAATGCTGTTAAAAACTTATAAAATGGAAACACAAAAGATAGAAAAGAGCAAAGAAGAAACTGCAATAATACTTGACTTTTTGCCAAATGGATATCCATTTGATGAAAGGCCGAGCTATGTCAAGACTGCAATAGCTCAAGCTCTTGGAAAAGAAAGATTTGTATTGTTAGAATTAGTTCCAAAAAAAGAAATGCATCTTCAGCCATATGAAGAAGTGTATATCGGCGAAGGCAAAAGAGACAAAATACACCATATAGTCGGAAAATTAAATTCTAGCAGATTAACAAGAACTGCCAGAACTGAATTAGAGCATATCATAAAGGAGATTGTAAAGAAAACTGAGGCAAGGTTTGTGGATTTTTTCAATAATGCAAGGCCTTTAAGTACGAGGATGCACCAGCTTGAGCTTCTTCCTGGCTTAGGCAAAAAGCATATGTGGCAGATAATTGAAGCAAGAGAAGAAGAGAAATTTAAAAGCTTTGAAGACTTAAAGAAAAGAGTAAAGCTTATGCCTGACCCTGAAAAAGTAATAGTAAAAAGAATATCGCGGGAATTAGACGGCAATGAAAAGCACAGGCTGTTTGTTGATATTTAGTTCTAAAATGAATCATACTAAGCAGATAAAAATTGGGAATATTTTAACGTCTGAAATTGAAATCAGGGATTTGATCAAAGCTTGGATTGCAATTTCAATAGCTTTCGGAATTCTTATTGCAGGAACAATCTTTTCAATAAAATTTTATTCTAGCTTTATCATTGCTTCATTGACTGTAGGCGTTGGATTTTTATTTCATGAATTGGGACATAAGATTGTTGCACAGCATTACGGCTGTTTTGCTGAGTTCAGAGCCTTTAATCAAATGCTGATTTTAGCAATCATAATGTCTTTTTTTGGTTTTATATTTGCAGCTCCTGGCGCTGTGATGATATCCGGACCTGTAGGCAAAAAAAGAAACGGAAAAATATCTTTGGCAGGACCTGCTGTTAATGTTGTTTTGGCAGTCTTGTTTTTGGCGTTTTTACTTTCAAATCCCGAGGGGATAATCAAAACAATAGCGTTTTACGGCTTTTTGATAAATACCTGGCTGGCTTTATTCAATATGATACCTTTTGGAAATTTTGACGGAGCAAAAATTTTAAGATGGAACAAAACTGTTTATGGTGTTTTTGTTTTTTTTGTTTTAGTTTTGATGTTTATGCAAAGCTTTATGAGTATGTCTTTGTAAACTTACAATAAAAACTAAAAAATATAATCAACAGAAAAATTAATAAATATAGATAATAAAAATTATTTAAAATGGAAAAATGCCCTTATTGCGGAAAGGAACTAACTGAAGATGAAAGGTACTGTTTCCATTGCGAGAATGACCTTTCCAAGTTTGTTGATAAAGAGGAAAAGCCAAAATGCTTTATAGCGACAGCAGCTTATGGAAGCCCTTTTGTCAAAGAAGTAGAGATTTTAAGAAACTTTAGAGATGAAAAATTAAAAAATAATTTTTTTGGATTGTGGTTTATCAATCTTTATTATAAACTAAGTCCACCAATAGCAAAAATTATTGAGAAAAATAATTTTCTTAAAAAAATTGTCAGAAAAACTTTAACACCGGTTGTAAAATTGATTCTTAAAAATAAATAAAAACTTAACTTTTTTAGTAAAATATAATTAAAAATTAAATTTTTTCTCGTCGGTAAAACCATTTTTTATTTTTTAAAAATATTTTTAGTGTTTTTTTTAAAAAAATCCTCGACGACAAAATGAGAAATAGAAATGTTTAAATACTATTTATTAAATAAATTAAATTAAAAAAGGTGATTTTTTACAAGTAAAATGGTAGAATTCGGGAAACATGTCACGATTGACGCATCTGGTTGTAATCAAAAAAGATTAACTAACCATGCTTTGATTTATGATTTACTGAATCAACTTCCAGGCCGAATCGGTATGACTAAGATGACATTACCTTATGTCGTCAAATGGATGGATAAAGGGGCTAAAGTTCCGGGTATTTCTGGTTTTGTGATGATTGCTGAAAGCCACATAAGCGTCCATACTTTTCCTGAAAAAGATTATGTTTTTATTGATGTTTTTTCATGTATGAATTTTAATGTGAAACAAGCTATCAAGTTATTGGTTGATTTTTTTGGAGCAAAAAAAAACACCACAAAAATCGTTGCACGAGGTATGGATTTCCCAAGAAGCCATACAGATTATATCTATTCTCCTCAAGAAATTGAGTTAAATGCTACAAGATAATTTCTTTCAAGGTTTAAACTATGAAAACAGGGGTTTTGTATAATACCATCAAAAGTTCTGAGACTCGAGAAGTCGAAGAAGATTTGATGGAAATGGCTAATAAGATTAAAAAGTCTTTAGAAAACAACGGCCATGAAGTTTCTTTAATTAATGCTGATAAGAACCTTTTTAAAAATTTAAACAAAAAAAATATTGAATTTGTGTTTAATGTTTGCGAAAGGTTTAATGGCAATAGCTTATTTGAACCCCATGTTGCTGCTATGCTTGAGCTTTTCGGTGTTTCTTTTACTGGCTCTGATTATGTAGCCTTGTCTGAATGTAATAATAAAATAAAAACAAAAGAAATTTTAACAGTTAACCTAATGCCTACTCCAAAATACCATGTTTTTTGTTCTCCTGATGAAAAATTAAATCCCGGATTGAAATTTCCTTTGATTGTCAAGCCAAAACAGCAGGAGAACAGCATAGGCATTACAAAAGACGCTGTCGTTTATGATGAAAAAAGTTTGAGAGAAAGGATTAAGTATGTTAATGATGAGTTTAAAGAAGAAGCTTTGGTTGAAGAGTTTATTAAAGGCATTGATGTTGAGGTCGGGATAATCGGTAATGGTGATGATTTATTTATCCTGCCACTTGCAAAAGTCAATTATGAAAATCTTTCAGATGCTGATGAAAATAAGATTTTTTGTTATGAATCAAAATGGGACTTAAAATCCAAGAACTACGGGGATTATGTAAAAGCTGATCTGTCTGAAGAGGTAGAAGAAAAATTAAAAAGATTGGCGGTAAAAATTTACAAAATTTTTAATATTAAAGATTATGGGAGAATTGATTTCAGGCTGACTGAAAATAATGAGCCTTATGTTATTGAAGTTACGGCTAATCCCGGGCTGAGTAAGGTTTGCTCAACTCTGGAATCAGCAGAATGGATTGGCTTGAGTTATAGAGAATTGGTCAATAAAATTTTTGAAAGCGCTTTAAACAGGTATGATATCAGCAAAGAAGAAGCAATAAAAATTTACCCATAAACAAAAATCCAATAAAAAAAGGCCATTAACAAAAAAATTATCATCAAAGATTAATAAAGAGTTCAAATAATAAAAAGATACTCCAAAATACCTGACAGGGCACAAACAGAAACACAATTAGTGGCTGGTGCGGCTGTGTTAATTTTTATTATTAAAAATTTTAAAAACCGAAAAGATTATCAAAAAACTAAAAACTACCCACATAATTGAGTGCGTGCAATAAAACCTAATGAAAAAAAATAATAACTTAAAATTAATGGTAAAAAATAATTAATGATTAAAGATTTAGGGGCGTGTGAATTGGAAGAAATAACAGATACAAACAAATACAAAGGATATATTCAAACAGCAATAAGAAAATATGGGCATTGCGCAGAGCATAACTATTATCATTACCATCACTATGAAGATGATAAAGAAAAAAATATTTTCTTTAAGCTAGAAGGCAGCAAAGGGATATTATCCAGCTATGATAAAAAAAATGATTTGCGATATTTGTTTCCTTCAGGGATACTAGCTCCTGAAGAAGAGCGTTTTGATATACTGGTTAAGTTTTTGGATTATATTCTAAAAAAGAAAAAAGGAGAAAAACTATTTGTTGAAGTCAATGGGGAGTTTAGGAAAGAAATATTGAGGGGATTAAAAGATTCCAGACAATACAGGGCTTGCTCCAGCCCGTTTATCCTTTACTGGCCTTTGTATAACATGTCTAAGTTCGATTCTAAACTAAAAGGCAAGAACTGGAAAAAATTGAGGAACATAAGGAACAGGTTTTATAAGAAGAATAAAGTCAAAGTTGTCGACAGCAAAAAAGTTCCTAAAGAACAGCTAACAAGGATATTAGATGCATGGCTGAAAAGAAGGAATGCCCATGATCGGGTGGAAAAGCATTATTTTGAAAATCTTATTGAAAACAATCTAAAAGGGGTTGAAATGGCAAGGACATTAATTGTTAATGGCAATCCATGCTCAATAACCGCTGGATGGAAAATACCCAATAGCAAAGGATACTATTCTCATGTCGGGATTGTGGATTATTCTTGTGAAGGTCTTGGAGAAGTGGCTAATATTGAAGACTTAAAACTGTTAAAAAGAAAAAAATATGATTATGTTGATTTTGGCGGCTCAGATAAAGTTTTGCTTTATTTCAAGAAAAAGTTCAAACCTGAAAAAATCTATAAGACTTATATTTTTTCTATAGTCAAAAGATAATACACTTTGTTTCTCCTATTTAAATTTTCAATTGAGAGATTAGGCTAAGCAATGTTAAATTTGTCCCTAGGCTACCCTATTTTTATATAATTTATATAAAAAACCTAAAAAAAACGATATGTTTAAATACTAAATTTGCTTACTCATGTACTAAGAAAGCAAAAAGTTCAGTTGGAATAAAAAAAGGTAGTAAATAATTTTTTATGGGAATTTCTATTTTATTCCTGTAATATAGTATTCAACATCATTATGAGGAGTTAGTTGAAACCGTGTGTTGGATGTATAACAAATTAGTTTAGTAAATATTTGTAATAAGATTGGTATTAACCCATTATAGAGCTGGGGGTTGGAACAAGTGAACGACATTACTAGTATTTTAGAATCAGACAAAACTCAGGTTAACGTAGAGGGAGCCATAAACCCAATTATTATTGGAGGGCCGCATCGCACAGCCAAAAGCGAAACTTTAAACGCACTAGAACAGTATTATCCTGATTCTTATACTCGAGGGAAGAAATGGAAGTTTAGAATTGGAGGTTCATGGCCAGATGATGGTGAAAAAGACAGTATAATTGTTAAAACTAAAGAAGAAGCTGAGCAATTAATCGAAAAAGGCAAAATTGGAACCCATTACTGGGGTCCAGATACCTGGCATCTAGTTGATTTGGAAGATGCTTTGAAGAAGTCTAGTTCTCATAAGGTGTATATTTCAGATGTTCATGTAGGTGTTGTAAATATGACTGAGTTTTTTAATCTTGAAATTGGTAGAAAGCCAATTAGTTTTTTATTCTATACTAACCCTTTACTTGTAGAAACAAGATTGAAGGAAGCAAATATTCCTAATGTGCAGATAGAGACACGATTAAGAGGCGTTGGAGAACAATTCGCGATTTTTAGGGAAAATGCGGAAGAATATCTTTTCTTGATGAAAATTCCATGGCCTCCAATCAATTCTAGTATTTCATTACCAGGGCCAGCTGAAGCTAAGCAAACTAGAGAAGTTAAAGGATATGCAGACAGATTAGATTTTCTTGTCAAGGCATATGAAAAATATTATGATTTATCAAGAGATAGAGATTACCTAGGGATTCATCATGCATATATCAATGATATTTCAACCAAGTTGCATGGTGGACATTTAGGGGACCTGAAAGTAAAGATTCAAGATGGAATCAAAGTTAAGATAGACTTAGAATCAGAATTGGAAAAATATACTTCTCCAGATAATCCAGACTCAGTGAGATTATCTCAGAAAATCAAGGAATTAGTAAAATCTGTGGAAATTAAGAGATACCAAAAAGCTAATGGGAGATATTCCTTGTGGATAGATTCCCTGGTGGACCCCTATGATTCCAAAGATTGCGATATTGACCCGGAAGATGTAGTTCTTGATCTGCTGGAGCTAAGGTTAGGGAAACCCACCCTGAGAAATAAGATGAACAATCAAAATTTTGGGAACATATCCCATCACGCGTTAGTCAATGTTACAGGATCTACTTTAAGAGACGGAGCCATGTATTCTTTAGGTGATCAATTACTTACAGATCATACTCACCCGTCCCTTTCAATAGGTTTTTTAAGCACTAATGGTAAGCCCCATTTTATGTACGGGTTGGATGGAGAACAATTAACTAAGATGCAGCAGCATCTCAATGGAAAATCCAATACCTACACAGATATGCCTTACTAAATCGTTTATAAATATTCAATACCTACTCTTGCTACTTTGATAGCAATCAGTAATTCAAAAGCATGTTCTAATCTACTTATCAAGACTAATTCGTCTGGCTGAATTTTAGTTTGATATTTAAACAACAATTCTACCACTTCATCTCTACTCTTATGCATACTCTTTGACTTAATTAAGTCAAATTTAAAGAAGAATGTAGAATACAGATGTATGCTTTCATTTACTAAATCAAAAATACGGATAGTTTTACTGTCTAACTTACGGTTTAACACTTGTAAATCTCTGCCCGCATTCTTCAAAACATCTATGATAGAGTCTATATTGGAGATGATGTTGTAAAGGCTGAGTGTCTTTCTATGATTAGAATATCCTTGTTTGTTTAACAACCTCAAGCAGTAGCTTACAAATTTAGTTATTGAATCGTGTTTTTCTTCAATAGATTGTATTAACTGGAGATTTATCTCTTTTGCTCCTTTGACCAGATCGGAACTTGTATCATTTAATAATAAAAAAATTCTTCTTAAAACCGAATCGAACTCCTGAATTGAACTTTTAGAAAGATTTTTGATAATGCAGAAATTTTCTTTTTGTTGAACTATTTCGTAGCCAACCAATCTGTTAATTTCAGTATGGAGGATGGTACTAATATTCCTCTCTTCATTTAATCGAAAGTACCAAGCTGTTGGTTTGTTAAACCTAACTTTGATTTCATCATAACCTACCCTATAGAGGGCTTGGATATAATATAAAATAGTAGTTCTGTCCAGATCAGTAATATCTATTTCTATTTTTCCAATCTCTTCTCCTGCTTCAGTACTAATCAAAATCTTATTTCCTTGCTCTTCAACCTCCAACTCATCACCTTTCTTAATTCCATACCTCTTAGCCCATGGTCTGGGAAGAGAGATAAGCTGAGTAGAATTTGCTATCTGTATAACTTTTCTTTTAATAATAACCACCCTGAATTATAACTAATATAAACTAATTAAATAATTATAAAAAACCCCTTTAATCTTTGTAGTACTATATAGAAAATAAAGTTATATATAAATTTTTCTTTTTTATATAAAATTAAAAGTTTTTATAAATTTTAAGCATAGACCATATAAAGTTAATAATATGATTTATCTATATATAAACCACTAAAAAATAAATAAAATAGGGAGAATATAATGGGGAAAAAAGAAAAAAAATTCATTGGCAAGGGGGAAGATTTTAAGCCTATAGGAGAATTATGGGAAGAAATTGAAGAGATTTACCCTGAAAAAGACGGCAACTAATTTCTTTAATTTCAGGTTATTTTACCCTAACATTGAAAGAATAATTAACGGCTAAGATTTCTGCAGAGTTCCTAACTACAAATAGCAGTTACAATCTGTATTGGCTTTCCTTTGTACTTGCTTATCCTTATATTCTTGATTAAATTTTTGCCTTTTGGGCAGCTAGGGACTACTTTTGTTTTAGCCGTAGTAAAAGGCTCTCCATCACAGCATTCAATTTTCTGAGTTGCATTATAATCCACCACCCATCCTTTTTTTGACATGTCGCATTTATTTTTAGCAGTGTCATCAAAAAACCTGCATTCATTTCCTGCCTTATCTGCAAATCCAGCGCATCCCTTATGACACCTTTCATCAAGCAAATAGGTGCAGTCTGCTTCACATACAAGGCCGTAGATTAAATTAAAATTTACCTGTATGGCTGTTTTTGGCTGTAAATTTATTGTTTTTGTTTTAGGCACATAATCTCCCTTGGATGTTATCAAATCAATTGTTCCGCAGGATACATTGTTTATCTCATAAGAGCCGTCAGACTCTGTATAATCGTCTGATGCTATCAGTGATGATTCTTTAAAAACCTCAACTTTCCCTTCTGCTAAAGGTTGGTTATTCTCATCAAAGACATAGCCGGTTATTTTTCCATTGCAGTCAGGGTCATCACAATCAATTATACCATCATAATCATCGTCAATGCCATTATCGCAAATCTCGTCACTGGCTTCAACCCATTCCCCTTCAGAATGGGCAACACAGACTTCAATAAATCCGTCTTTGTCAATATCTTCAGTGTGGCCACCAATATAACATTCATTGCCATAAACGCATTCATCTGTATTTGTGCAGCATTGAGTGTCTGTTATATCTATTTCACAAGCCGTATAATCCCCTCCAGCTGGCTCTGTAGTAGTGTGGCAGGTTCCATAATAATTGATAATCTTATTCTTCCACTCTACCGGATAAAGTTTATTGCACATGCTTGTCCAGTCAGATTCAGAATATTTTTTGCAGTTTCTTTTGTAAAGGTTGGCAGAACAAACACAATTTCCGTCAAGGCATTCATAGCCTGCTCCGCATGGAATAGTATTCCATTCTAAGCAGCCATCATAATTGTAGTCACTGCAGATTTGATAGCCAGCAACACCAGAACATTTTCTTGAACCTGAGGGTGAACATGCATTATTGCACTGAGTGTCTTCAGGATAAGAACAGCTAGAATCAGGGTACCAATAACATGCTCCATCAGAATGGCAGGTACACCTGTTTCCGGTTAAGCAGTAGTTTTCTTCATTTAGGTTACAAGAAGAGGCATTTTTACATTCCAGTAGTTTATCCAAATATGTTCCCTGAGGGCAGCCTTCTTTGCAGCAAACTTTTAAATCATAAGAATCACAGTCTCCAATATGTGCATTTGACGGGGATGAGATTGAAGCTAAGCAGGTATAACCAGCAAGGCAGGAACTGTCAGAATGAACGCAGTCTATATTGTTTGATGCTGAAATCCTTGCAGCATCAGCGTAATTTGCATTATTATATGTTTGAACGTGAGCATTATATTTCCCAGAAAGCCAAAGAAAAGGCGTTCCAGTGCTGGAATTTAAGTCTTTTAATCCTGAGCAGCATATGCTCTTGGGAAGCTCATATTCCTGAAGAGAGGCATGTGAATTTTCCCCTGAATATAATCCAAGAAATTTTACTTCATTAATTCCGCAATAATCAGAATCTTTTACTTTGCAGTCTAACTGGGCATTAACACTTAAGATTTCAAATAAGAGCAATAAGAATAATAACTTCTGAATTTTTTTCATTTGAACTCTGCCTCAAATGACTTAAAATTCAACAGCAATGAATTTATTGTTCCTGTAAAAGATGAATAACCCCTGACAGTTACAGCAATATCCCCAAAGAAATTACTAATAGCAAAATTTTCTCCTGCTAAATTAAAGCTTGCTTTGTTGCTTATTTCGACAGTTCCTAAGGCTAAACAATTGAAGTTTTCAACACTCACATCTTTGATTATTAAGTCTCCGCTTTTTATTGTAAGTATTGCCTCCTCGGAATTATCTGATGTCAGTTTTGTATAATCAGCTTCAAGCTTCAGGAAATTGCCTTTCAATACAATCAGCGAATTATTGAAAATAAGCCTGCCCCGGAAGTTAACCAGATACATAGGATTTTTACTTTCAAGAATCATAGTGCTTTTTGGAGTGCCAACTAAAACTGAAGAGCTATTTATTGCCAAGTCTTTATTTTTAACGTCAAAACTGTAATGATCGCAGTATAATTCACTTTTTAACTGCAAAAGATTGCTGAAGGTTTCTTCAGCTAATACAGCTTCCTGTTCTATTGTAAACTCTTCATTGCTGTTTTTTAATTGTAAAGGCACTCCATTTTTTTTTTCAATCGGCTCCAGTCCCTGTTCTATTATGGTCCTGTCGTTGTAGCTTGAGCTTATAGCCCCTACAGAAATAATCAAAAGCAGGAAAAATAAGACTATGTTTTGAATCACATGGTTTTTCATTGTAGAATGAAAACCCGAATCTGGCATTAATATATATTAAGTTTAGAAAAAATGGAAAAACTCTTTTAATAAAAATTAACCAAATTATATAATTTATAAATATTATATAAAAAACTGTTAAAACAAAAAGTTTATAAATAAACCAATTTACTAAATATTTACTTCTAAGCTGATGTTAATTTCAATTTGCTAAAAAGAGAGGAGAATATGCCGTATAATATAGTGATACCTGAAACTGATTGTGAAGCTGTTTCAACAAAGGACATAGTGATTTCTTCGTTGAGCAGAGACTGGCCCCTTAATATCCAGCAGCTCTATAACCGGACAAAAAAAACATTCTTGAAAAATGTCACTTACCAGGCTACATATAAGGCTGTGAGGTCGCTGCATGATGAGGGGGTGCTGATTAAACAAGGAAAAGATTATTCTATATCCCAAGTGTGGCTGGAAGAAACTAAAGAATATCTGAATTTTATTTCAGGGTTAATCGAACGAAAAGAGAAAAACCCAAAGAATTTTGAAGAGAGCCTGATTATGAACAGGAACTTGCAGCTTTTTGAATTTGAGAAGTTTAAAAATTTGTACAAGTTTTTGAGAAAGTTTGAAGATAACCTGATATTGGCTAAAAATGAGAACTCTTCATTTTATTGGGTAGTCAATCACTGTTATAAGGCACTATTTCAGCCTTCTCTTGAATTTGAGTACATGGAGAAGCTGAAGAAAAAAGGAATTAAACTACACATACTGTGCAATGGAGATACCTCGCTAGATAAATGGTGCAGGAATTTCTACGAAAAAAACGGAGCTGTTATGAAAATAGACGCTGGTTTTGGGATATCAAGGCATATAAATATCTATAACGAGTTTATTATCGAAATTTTTTTTAGCCCGGAATTTCAGAAAATTATCCATGGAGTTTATAACTCTGCCAGTTCTGTCCATGCAGTGGATATTGCTGAGATATTGAAAGAAATATCTAAAGATGACAGTAAGATACTGGTCATTATAAACAAAAATAAAAGATTAGTAGATTATATGAAGAAGAGTGTATTGGGATATTTTGATGAGAGTATAAGTTCCTGAGGTTTAGTTATTTTTCTTTTATCTCTCCGTAACCGATAAGCCTGAACCGGTTGTCTACTATTCTGGAAATAGTCACTTTCGAGCCTATTTCTGCGCAGATGGGTAGTTTTAATTTACACCTTACCCTGTTTTTTTTTAATTCACCCACAATCCCCATAGTAGCAGCTGAATTAACGTTCAGCATTAAAGGCTCATTGATTTTTATTGGCTCTACGTTAAGCTCATCTTTGGTTCCTACAACCCTTTCAAGCAAATGTACTTCTAAGTTTAGCTCATGCCAGACTTCCGGCAATGTTCCAGGCAAACCAACTATAGAGCCTGTTAACTGGTCTGATTTAACAATTGCAGGGTCTAAGGAGGTTAATATGCCTATTGAGCCTCCGGGGCCTAACTCTTTTAAAGATGTACCGCCTGATTTTAATGCAGTTATTTTTGTGAAAATTGGGTTCCATACTTCCTGGTTTTTTTCTATAATTTTTCTTCCAGGCCTTATCTCAATATTTTCTTTAACTTTTAAAATGCCCTGCTTTAAACTTCCCCCCAATACTCCACCTACAAGTTCTTCAGTCAATGCTCCTGGCTTGTTTATATCAAAGCTTCTTGCCACAAACATCAATGGATCTTTTTTAGGGTCTCTCTTAGGTGTTGGAAAATTTTCTTCGATTGCTTGTATCAGGTTGGATACTCCCACACTGTGCTGGGCAGAAAGAGGCATTATAGGAACATCTTTATATGGGGTTTTTTTGATAAACTCTTTTATCTGCTTATGGTTTTTTATTGCATCTTCTTCTCCAACTAAATCTATTTTATTCTGTACGATGATAACATTTTTGATGCCAGTAACCTCCAGTGCCATTAGATGCTCTCTTGTTTGCGGCTGTGGACAGGACTCGTTTGCTGCTATTAACAGCAAAGCTGCATCTATGATTGCAGCTCCTGAAAGCATAGTTGCCATCAGGCTTTCATGGCCCGGAGCATCCACAAAGCTTATTTTTCTTAAAATTTTAGCAGGGCTTTTGCAGTGAGGGCATTCTTCTTGTACTGTATAAGCTTTAGTACCTCGGCATTTAGTGCATTTTCTTAAAACAGTGTCTGCATAACCCAATCTTATGGTTATGCCTCTTTTTATCTCTTCAGAATGAGTATCAGTCCATTTGCCACTTAATCTTTCTAAGAGGGTTGTTTTCCCATGGTCAACATGTCCACATAAGCCTATGTTTATCTCTGGTTGTGTAGCTTCTTCTGTTTCTTTTTTCTTTTTTGGCATAGTTGACCATTAATTTATTGTTAATTATTGTATTATTGATTAATTGGCTATTATGTGATTTAACACTAACACAATTATTTGTTTTATTTTAAAATGAATAAAATAAAAAATATCAAAACGACCACTGCTAATTATGATTCTGATGGTGTTTTATGGGTAACTTTTAATAATTATTTTTTCTCTTCTTTTACTTCAGGTTTTTTTTCTTCCTTAGTCTGGGTTTTTTCTTCTTTAACTTCTTTCTTTGGCTCTTCTTTCTTTTCTTCTTTAGCTTCTGGTTTTTCTTCTTTAACTTCTTTCTTTGGCTCTTCTTTCTTTTCTTCTTTAGCTTCTTTTGCTCCAAAGATCTCTGTTAACTTTTTAGCCCCTTCTTTTGTGACTTTAAGGTTTATCTGAATGATGTGTTCATTGATTTTATGACCGCAGACTGTTTTTCTTCTTTTTATGCCTTTGTCAGCTCCCTTAAAACCGACTCCCCCTAAAAGGATGATTTTTTTCCTTA
>JADHVE010000067.1 GCA_016784195.1 Candidatus Woesearchaeota archaeon
GGATTGTGTTTTCTAACACCCTGCTGACCAATTGTTGCTGCAGTCGTCTCTGATTCAACAGCTGCTCCAACATAAACACCATGGGACCAGCTTAATGACTCGAGCAAAGGGGGTGATGTGTCTGAATCCCTGCCACCATAAATAAAGCCTGAAACAGGAATGCCTTCTGGATCGTGAAGTTTAGGACTCGCATTCTCCAATTCTTTGATTCGTATTGTATATCTCGCATTTTTATGGGCTGGGCTTATTAACTTCCCTTCCTCATCTTCTTTGCCTTCAAACCATTCTCCTGAAAAATTCATTCCAGCCTTAGGCATTTCCTGCCCCATGCCCAGCCAGAATGGCTCATTGTCTTTTATTAGGATATTTGAAAATATCAGTTCTCGGGGGCTTGTTAGTATTTTACTAATAAGGGGATCATCTTTAGGGTTTACATCCTGGATAACCCCAAATATTCCCTGCTCGACATTAACTGCGTAAGCCTGCCCGCCTTCTCCTGGCCTGATGTATGCAATATCATCCCCAATTATTGTTTGTCCGGGAATCATAGCAGTAGAGGTCTTGCCGCACATACTTGGAAAAGCCCCTGTGAAATAGGTTACTCTATTTTTTCCAGGGGGGTGGATCCCCATAACAAACATATGCTCGCACAGCCAGTCTTCCTTATGCGCTTTGCTTATAGCCAGCCTCAAAGCCAGCTTTTTCAGTCCTACGCTGTTTCCGGCATACTGATTGTTTATTGTAAAAACTCTCTCTTCCTCAAGGTCCATATAGATTCTTCTCTTATCAACATTTTTGCTGTTATTCCTCTCATCAAGCTCGCCTGCAGAATGGACAAAATAAAAAAAATTGCTTGATCCTTTTAATCTTTTAAACTCACCGTAACCTTGCCTGTACAAAATGGACTCACTATGCGCAACATAAGATGAATCTGTTATTTGTAAAGCAGGTATTGAAAACTGGGAATTTGCAGGTCCTAAGCAAAAAAAACATACAATCATCTCTTTGCCTTCCATTATCCCATCCATCAACTCATGTACTTCATTCAGCCCGTCATCCCTGTCAACAGTATTAATTAGCTTGCTTATTTTCTTTCCTTTTGGGAGAAGTATTTTAGTGTTAGGAGGGTCACGAGCCTGATCAAGATAGCCGTCAAAATGAACTGTGTGACCTTTGATATTTAGTTTCTTTTCCTCGCCATTTTTCATTGACATTTCTCTGGCATAATTAATATCTTCCTCAGAATCAATAAACACAGTTACTTTTTTTGGCTTGCAAAGTTTGATATATTTTTCAACAATTTTTTCAATATGTTCATTATTTAACTCTTTTATTTTTTTTACGTCAGCTTCACCCAAAATATTGCTATCAATTTTAATTTTAACCACCCCTTACAAATGAACCTTGTTTAAATATCTCTTTTTATAAGTTATATTTAAATTTTTTTATTTTCGTAATACTTTATCATACCTTTTAGATATAATAAGAAATCATCAATTGTCCAGCTAAAGCATCTGATCTACATGGATTCTTTACAAGCATCATAAATATTCTCAAACAATTTAGGTATTTGCTCAGTAGGTGTTGCAGAAAACGCTATCCTCAGCATATCTCCTATAGAAATAACCCCTGTACCATATTTCTCAAGCAATTTCTGCCTAATCTCCTCTGCATCTTTATCTTTTAACCGCATACACATAAAATAGCCGGAATTGAAAGGCAAAGTCTCAAAAACATGGCCATACTCCTTATGCTCCTCAAGAATCTTTTTAACTGTTTCATATCTTTTTTTAAGAATCATAAATTTCTCTTTTTTCTCTTCCTTATATGAAGGAGAAGTGAATGCATTTAAGACAAGCGACTGCGAGATATGCGGAGCATTAGATATACTTCCCCTTATAGCTCCTGCTGTTTTTGTCTCAAGCGCAGAATAAACTGCTTTTTGGTTCTCAGAGCATTTGACCCCATAAGTAATAAAGCCAGTCCTGAAACCCCACACATAATCTTCCTTTGTTGCCCCATCTAATTTAACAGACAAGATATTCTCATGGATATCTGCAAGATAAGAAAAAATTGACTCCTTAAGAATGCCTTCTTCATACACTAGCCCGAAATAAGCATCATCAATTATAACTACCACCTTATTTCCTGATTCTGCAGATTTCTTTATTATATCCACAATTTTTTTTGCTTCTTCTTCAGTAATTGTATATCCTGTAGGATTATTTGGGAAATTAAGCAGTATTATCTGCTTTCCCTGATTTTTTGATAGTGTTTCTTCAAAACCTTTTATATTAAAATTATTTCCTTCAAATGTTGGAAATGTCACAAACTCAGCATTAAAAGGATTTTCAAAAACTAAACGGTAATTCCCCCACAGAAAATCAGGAATAATAATCTTATCTCCTGGATTCACAAAAAGATAGCCAGCCATACTCAGCCCATGAGTTAAAGCATTTGTAACAACAGGCAGGCTTATTTCCTTGCCTTGTAAAGAAGGATTCTTCTCATACATCATTTCTTTCCATTTTTCCCTTAACTCCGGCTTTCCAAAACTGGGTGCATAAGGAAAAACATCTTTTGGATCAAGGCCAATATTACAAGCAATTGACTTAAGCCTCATCGGGCTGCCGTCTTCTTCCAAAGCAATACCAATTGTAGCATTTATTTTTTTGCCCTTAGCTTCAGCAGTCTGCGCAAGAATTCCCTTTTTCGGAAAGAATATGGCCTTTCCTTTCTCTGAAAGCACCCCCATAATAGCAGGATTAGCTTTTATTATCAATTTATTTAACTCTTCAGCCTGAGGGTTCATTTTAATCTTAACTTCTTAGAAAAAAACTCGATACTTGTATTTATACTTTTTGTTGTATCTATAACGATGATCTTATGCTCAGCTTTTTTTGCTTCTTCCAAGCAAATGTCAAATATTTCAGCATCTAAATTTTCCCTTATTTTATCCTTATCATACCTTCTTTTTTTCAATCTTTTTTCAAGAATTTTCAGGTTACATTTAACAACAACACACAAATCAACATATCTTCTAGGTAGATAATGAGAAAGATGGGAGTCTATTATCATCCCTCTTTTTATTTTTTTGATTTGTGGTTTTTTAATATTGGCTTTTTTATTTGTCAATTTAAAATTGAAAATTTCTTTTATCAAACATCTGTTCAGTTTTTTAACATCAATAATCCTGGATTTTCTTTTTTTATCATAACCTTCAGAAAGCTTATATTTTTTTATTATTTTATTTGCATCAGTATATTCATAATTTAATTTCTTTGATAATTTTTTTGCTAAAGTAGTTTTTCCTGTTCCAACAGACCCTGTTATTATTATGACCCTCATATTTATATCTTAAAATCTCAACCCTATATAAAACTTATTTGTTTATAATAGAAATATTTTTAAAACTCAAAATAAAACACTAGATTATGCAGAAGGAGATAACTATAAAATCTTCAAAAAGAGATGAACTGATCGATATCTCTAATGAAATTTATTCTGTTTTAAAAGAATCCCAAGTTAAAGAAGGAATCTGTTTCCTGTATGTCCCTCATGCGACAGCCGCCATAATAATTAATGAAAATTATGATCCTAACATCTGCGATGATTTTACAGATGCCCTAAAAAAATTAATTCCGCAGGGGATATGGCGCCATGACAGCATTGATAGTAATGCTGATTCTCATATTAAAGCCGCAATATGCGGGCCTTCTGAATCAATACCAATAAAAGAAGGAAAACTACAGTTAGGCACCTGGCAAAGCCCAATGTTAACGGAATTTGATGGTCCTCGCTCAAGAAAGCTTATAATAAAGATTATAGGTGATTAAAATAAACTGTGATATGTGCGGAGCAGAAACCAAGCTGTTCAAGGTAGTAATTGAAAGTGCAGAGATGTATGTCTGCAGGGACTGCTCAAAATTCGGCAAAATAATCGCAGAAGTAAAAGAGCTTCCAAGCCCAAAAAAAATAAAAAAGATAATAGAAGAAGCAACTAAAGCTGAAATTCTCCAGGTTATTGTTGAAGATTACCCGGAAAAAATAAGAAAAGCTCGGGAAAGTCTAAATCTAGACCAAAAAGACTTTGCAAAACAGATTAATGAAAAGCAGGCAGTAGTTCATAAAATAGAGACAGGATCTTCTGAACCAAACCTTGCCATGGCAAGAAAATTAGAAAAATTCCTGAAAATACGATTAGTCGAACAGCGTGAAGAGTATCATGAAAAAATAGCCCAGACAAAAAACAGCACATTCACAATAGGGGATTTCATAAAAATTAAATGATTATTTACTGAAAATATAAGACTCACACACCCATTCTTTTTTATAAAAAATTTCATCAAAATTATTTTTTAATATCTTAATCAGTTCTTTCTTATCCTCTTCGCAAAACTCATTATAAGGCTCGCAGTAAAAATCACAAGTATTGACTAAAACATTCTCTGCATCTATTATAGTATTTCTCAAATTAATAAATCTCTCACGGTTAAAAGTCGGGTAATACATCAGTTCATTAATTTTTTTGTCAGAATTTGCAGCAAAGCCAGGATTTGAAATCCAGATATTTCCATAAACATTTTTAAGATAATCCTGAAAAACAGCAAATTCATTGACCTTTATTTCATTATCATAATTATTTTTTATCTGATAACTTGTTTGTATAAACCAGAATAAAAACACTAAAAGAAAAAAATAAAAAACTAGTTTCTTATTCTTGATTTTACTGAAAACATTAAAAATGCCGTAAGAAGCAATTATGCAAAGATAAGGCAAAAAAACAATAATAAAACGAACCTCTTTATGTGCTGTAAAAGTAAAGAAAACGAAAAACAGCAAAAAAGAAAACAAAACTGCAAATTTTTTATAATCCGGCTTTTTAAAAATATATATAATCCCTGGTATAGCAAACAAAAACAAAAAATTTTCCTTAAATAAATTAACAAAATAAAACCAGAATGGCTCATGGAACACCCAGCCGGTATTTTTTGTCAAAAAAAGCTGCAAATCAAAAGGATAAAAGATATTAGCATACATAAGATAATTAAACACAAGATAAGGAACAAGTACAGACAAAAATCCTCCTGAAATAAAACACAGCCTCAAAAAAAACTTTTTTTCTTTACTAAAATATATCAAAAACAAAATAAAAATTACAAAAAACACAAATAATTCCAAAAATCTTGTCAAAAACGAGATCCCTGCAAACAAGCCTGTTAAAAAATACTTTTTATTGATAAAAAAATAAACAGAAAGCAGCATAAAAAACAAAGAAGGTATGGCAGATAAGATTTTTGTGTTGAAAAAGAAAAAAGCAGGTGTAAAAGCCAAAAACAAAGCTGCAGTCAACGCAACCCTTCTATCAAACAATTCCCTGCCAATTAAATACGTAACATGTATACAACCAACACCAAACAACACTCCTAAAATTTTTCCAAAAACTACAGAATCTAATCCAAGTTTCCAGACAGCCCCTAAAAACAAGGGCCATATTATCGGCCTTGCTGGCTCCCAAAAGCCAGCATTGCCTGAACTGTAAATAAACTTGCCCATCCCCACATAAACAGCAGAGTCCCACCTAATAGTATTATTAAAGGTCAAAAAAGATATTAAAGAGAATATCAGAAGAATTAAAAATATATATTTATTTTGTTTAGCTCTCGGTTTCATCTTCAAGTACAAAGAGAAAAGTCATTATGTTTACAAAGCAGTTCAATCAAGCTGTCTTTGTTGTACAGTCCACAATAAGGAGTATCTTCAATAACCATACAGGGATAAGAGCTTAAATTATAGTATTTTGTTAATACATTAATTGAAGACATCCCTAAATCAACATCAAAAGAAAAAATGGCAATTTCTTGGTCTAATTCTTTCTTCATATCTGTTAAAACAAAAGACTGTGAATCGCAATCAGCACATTCCTCTTTCTTCCTGTAAAAAAATTCCACAATAGTCTGGTCAACTTCACAGACTCCCTTCATCTGCTTAAGCAAAATAAAATACATAACCTCATTTATATTGAATTTTTTCTTTTGCTCAAGATAAAAAGGGTCCTTCATAAACTGCTCTGTCGTAGACCTATACTGGTCAATCTTTCTTCCTGTCTCCCACAAGCTCTTATC
>JADHVE010000068.1 GCA_016784195.1 Candidatus Woesearchaeota archaeon
ACTTGATCTTGTAGCTCCTATACCTGGTGCTGAATGTGCAACTCTCTGCCTAGTCATAGCAAACTCACCAAGGTAATGCCCAATCATCTCTTCCATTATCACCACAGCTACAAAACTCTTGCCGTTATGCACTTTTATCATACAACCTACCATTTCCGGAAGGATTATCATATCCCTGCAATGCGTCTCAGTAGCCTTTTCCTTGTTCTTCATCTTCTTAAGCAGCTTTTTTTTCTGCTCATTAAGACCTCTCTTTAATGACCTTCTTTGCCTTGAAGGCAGTAAGTCTGCAAACTCATTCATGCTCATATCTTTTAATTCCTCTAATGATTTTCCCCTATACACAAATTCTTTTTTAGCCATTTTTCATTACCTATAATATTCTTAAAATCTTGATTTTCATTACCTTTTCTTCCTTCCTGTTCTTCTAGGGGCTATCTTCCCTACCTTCCTTCCCGGAGGAGCATTTCTCGGAGATTGAGTTGGCCTTCCTTTTGAGCTAGAGCTACTTCCTCCGAAAGGATGTGAAACAGAGTTCATCGAGGTTCCTGAAACAATTGGCCATAGCTTGTTCTTGGCCTTCATAGCATAATACTTTGTTCCTGCTTTCAAAAATGGTTTCTCTTTTCTCCCGCTTCCTGCAATGACTCCTATAATCGCCCTACATTCAGGAATAAACTCCCTTTTTTTGTTTGAAGGCAGCTGAACCACTATCTTGCTTTTGAATTTTGAAACAATTTTTGCAAACGCTCCCGAGGTTCTCACAAACTTGCCTCCATCTCCTGGATTACCCTCAATATTATATATGGCAGTCCCTTCGGGTATGTTTTTCAAAGGCAATACATTTCCAGTTTTTAACTTTGCTTTATCTCCTATTTCAACATGTTCCCCTACTCTAACACCTTCTGGAGCCTGAATTAAAACTTCCTCATCATTTTTATATTTCACTATCATCAAAGGGCTGCTGTGACCTGGACATGAGATTAAATCAATAATTTCCCCGTCAACATTTTCTTTGGTATATCTTGCATGGCTAACTTTGCCTTTATACTTAAAACTAGGAGCTCTGTATCTTGGGCTTCCTTTGCCCCTCTTCTGTTGAATCAAATTTTTTCCCATTTTAAATCTTCTTTACATCAAGCCTAGCTGAGTAGCAATATCAATTGCAGGAGTTTTCTGTGAAAATTCAACATAAGCTTTCTTTCTCCCTTTAATGTCAGTTAATGTTTTCACACTAACAACTTCTGCCTTAAACATGGTTGCTATTGCTTTCTTGATATCACTTTTATTTGCTTTTTTATCTACCACGAAAACCAGTTTATTTTCGCTTTCCATAAGCCTTATTGATTTTTCAGTAGACAATGGATACTTCACTATTTTATAAAGGTCCATTTTATTTTAAAAACAAGCCTCCTTTTCTCAAAGCATCAATTGCATCTTCACTCCATAAGGTTGCTCTTCCCATCTTTGTTCCTGGAGCTAAAATCTCAGCATTCAGGTTCTTAATTTCAACAACTTCTATCCCTGAAATATTTTTTGCAGCATCCATCAATTTGCTCTTTTTTGAAACAACTATTAACATTCCTTTTTTTCTTATATACTTCCTTCCCCTGCTCTTTCCTTTTCCAGCCCTTATTTTCTTCTTTCCAACTCTTTTTAGCTCATTTTCAAAGCCTATTATTTTTAAAAAATCTTTTACATCTTTTGTCTTGGCTAAGGATCCAATTTTGGAATCAACAACAAACGGATAGTTATCAGGCAAAATATGGCCTCTCTCTTCAACAAGATTCTTTGAAACAGTAGCGCTTATAGCACTCCTTATAGCTTTTTTTCTTTCTTTTTCATTTATGTCTTTTTTCCATATCTTCTTTGCTCTAGGCGGATGCGCTCTTCTCCCGCTGACAGTTCCAGGGGCAAAAGCACCAGCCCAATTAAACCTTCTTCCTCTCCTACTCAAAATCTTTCTTGGGACTCTTGAAATGCCAAATCCATACATTCCTCTATATGCCTTTCTTCTTTTTGATAATTTCGCAGATGCTCTCTTACCTGCATCAGGACTCGCGCCATAGCTTTGCCTTTTATTGTTCTGGATTGTTAATACAGCCTTTTTTACCAAATCAGGCCGGATTTCTTCATTAAACTGGCTTGGCAATTCTACTTCTTTTATCTTATTGTTTGAAATATCAATTACGCTTAGTTTCATTTTAATTTCCCTGCTTAGACTCCAGACTTAAATAAGATATAACCGGCGCTTCTGTAGGTATTTTTTTATTCTTCCTGGTAGCATGATTGAACCTGATTAATCTTTTCGCAGGCCCAAAGATAGAGCCTTTGATTAGGATATGGGGGTTCTTTACAATACCATATTTTAAGAATCCGCCTTTCTGGTTGATTTCTTCTGGTTTTGACCCTATTTTTATCAATAATTTGTTATATTCAGTCCTTAAATGATAGCCCATCTTTCCGGCATGAGCCACTTTCCACATAATATGGCCTTGACCTTTCCATGGCCCTAAACTTCCAGGAGCTCTCCTGCCTTTTTCTGCTTTATGGTTTTTCAATCCAATCCCGAACCTTTTAACAGCTCCCTGTACACCTTTGCCTTTTGTTACCGCATGTATATCAACTTGCTGGCCTGCTGTAAAAATATCATTAATATCAGTTTCCTTGCCTAGCTTTTCTTGGGCATATTTCAATTGTTCTTCTTTTTTGCCTCCTAAGCCCATCTCAAAAATCTCTGGCTTTTTCTTAATGCCTGCTAACTTAGGCTGCGTATAAACCAAAAGCCTGATTTCATCAAAATCCTTGATATCCTCTATTTTTTTATTTATCTTCTTAGGGATTATTATTTTCCTGCCTAGTTCTTTATCCACCTTTTCAGAAAAAATCTCAGAAACAAGCTTTAAGCCATTTTGAGTATTCTTGTAGAAGCGTATAGAAGCAGTTTTTATCGGAGGGCATTCAATGATTGTCACAGGGCAAAAAATTTCCGTTCCTTTTGTGAGGGAAGTTTTTCTGTTGTCATTAATCATCGCATGAGTCATTCCTACCTTATATCCGGCAAAGCCCAAAAGCTTGACCTCCTTTAGTTTAGCCCAAGACCTAACTCTAGCATAACTTCTCTTATTCCTTTTTCTGGGCCAGAACTGCAGGCTTCCTTTTCTTGGTCTTCTGATTGTAGGCATTTTCTTGCTTAAATCACCTCAATTGATTATATAATTTATTTTATTATTAAAATTTATTCTAAATTAAATGTTGATTGCCATAGATAAATATCAATAACTAATATCTATCTGAAAAACAAGCCTTTTTATGAAGTTCTTTTATAGAAAACAGTCCAAAACTGTGTACTGAAAAGAACTTCTTTTCAGGCTTCTTCTGATAACCTATATGTTAAATATAATTTAACACGTCTTAGTAAGGAATAATGAGGCATTTATAAAGGTTGCTATATTTTCTTTTCTTTTTTACCCAAAAATCTCCCCTTTCTCCCGGCATAACTAACTGGATTTTTGACCTTGCCGCATAGATTATCAGGTTTACATATTCCCATATCCACATAGTACATCTTATTAGCACAATTAGGGGGGAGTATCTTCTTTTTTTGCTGTTTATGATATCTTACCTGCCCGACTATAAGGACTTCTCTTAAAGGATCTTCCAGCTTTTTGTTCCACTTCCGGATATATTCTTCTGCTTTGTCATGACTCCACCCGCAGGAAGCCAAAAAATTTGCTAAAATAAACAATGATCTTTTTCTTCCATCCTTTATTTTATCCATAGATTTTATGCACGGCGGAAACAAACCTTCTGGAACTTCTCCAATATCCTCATATTCCCTCTCAAAATCCTTTTCTTCTGATTTTTCCTTCTCTACAACAAATCTCAACGACTTATTCACCAATTCATTTAATTCACCTTTCCTGACATTTTCCCTGCCCAAAAATCTCCATTTGGAAATCTTGACATTTTCAGGCTTTGCAAACTTCCTTTCAAAATTCAGAACCTTATCAGGATTAAACGGTCTGGATGCAAGCTTTGATTTTTCATGCAGTGAATAAGGTACTCTGTAAAGATGCCTTGAAGAAATCAATAAAGTGTCTACTTCAATAATCGAGAGAGGGTTAAAAGTTGAACGAATGCTGTTTGATCCGCATCCACATAAGCTTTTTTTATCCTCTATCTTTTCCATAAAAATATTGCATTTCTTACATTTCATAAAATCTGAATCATTATCCTTTACAGAAGACCCGCACCTTTTGCATATGAATTCTTTCTCTGGTTTTTTTATTTCCTTTATTTCTTTTCCGCATTCAGAGCATACCTTTTTTGTAATTTCGCTGAATTTTTTTGAAGTGATATTCTCTAATTCTTTTATTGATTTTCTGAATTTGCCTCCAAATGTAATGCTGTTGTCTTCATTAATTTTTGTATATTTCTCATCCGCACTGATCTTATCCAGTAAAAAAGATGCAATTGCTCTTGGTAATTCTGGAAATAAGCTCTCTGCTTTCTCTCCATTAATCTCTGCAGGAAAAGCCTCAAAAGGAACCCCTATGTGAAATCCTTTATTACCTGAAAATTTTATTGAGACTGAGTCAATATTAAATTCTCTCAGCGCCTTAACCATCAACCAAGTTATTATCTTTGAGATTTCCCAGTACGGGCAGTCTATATCCAAAACTAAATCCCAGCCTTTCCTTAAATTTTCCATATCTTTTTTCCCCATCATAGGATTCAGCTGTAAAGCATTTTTCCACAGCTCCTCAGAAGCATGAAAAGAACTAGCGCCTTGCTTTGCCAATTCTAAAATATCCCTAGGATATTGCAAAACATCCGGCCTGCTGCTAAATTTATCATTAAACCTCGCTACTACTTCTCTGTCTTTAGCATTCTCAATAATCTCTTCCTGAACGTCTTTTCTTTTATAGTAGCTCAAGGATATATTTAACGGAATCATTACTGAAAGAAAGCTTGTAGAGTATATATATTTTTTTTAAATTGTAAGTTCAATAGAACTTATAGCCGCTCATCAATAATTTTAAAAAATGAAAATCTTTGATTTTCAAGTTTAAAATTCCAAAAATTCAGAATTTTCGGCAATTTTAAATAATTCAAAAAAAATTAAAAAACAAATGACATACTCCCAAAATAAATCCGACTAAAGTCGGGGGTTTCTCACGCAAACCCCTTAACTTAAACCTTTCCCTCTAAAGAGGTCGTGCCAGTGGCACTAAAGGTTTAATGTGGGGTTCGCTAAACGAGAACCCCCTACGATACGAGCAACCACCTTTAGCATGAGGTTGTCGCTATGACTAAAAACAAATATCCACACTTTAATCCAGAAGTGCATAAGATTGAGAGCAAAATCGCAACGGTGAGAACATCTTATCATTGCAAGTATAACATAAACTATCATATCATATGGATACCCAAGTATAGAAAGCAAATATTGACAGGAAAAGTGATTGAAGTGTTAAAAACAATAATCAATGGGCAATGTCAAGAAATGGGCATACAGCAGTTAGCATTAGAAGTCTTGCCAGACCATCTGCACTTATTTGTAGGTTCTAAACCGACAGTAACGCCTTTTAAGATAATCCATAAGCTGAAAGGCAATACGAGTATCCAGCTTCGCAGATGCTTTCCAGAGTTAAGGTATCTTGGCTATAAACAGCATTATGGAAGTGGCTTTGATAACCTCTGGGCAAGAGGTTATTACTGCGGTTCAGCAGGTCATGTATCGCAGGAACAAGTCAAGAGATACATCCAAGAGCAGATGGGCAAGGATGTATTTGAATACGATATTTATGGATGTCCAACAGAGTTAAAAGGACAGTTGAAGATAGGTGATTTCTGTGGAAATTAAAACTGTTAATAATCTCTTTCGCAAAATTGTAATGTTTGTTTTTGTTTATACTACCATGTTTTTTGTTACTCAAAGAGTGTTTACAGAGTTAAGAAAAGAATATCCGCCATTGGCAGAAGAATATCGTAGAATGTGGGGACACATTTATCTCGGGATACTTGTATTTGGAATGTTATTTTGGCTATTACATATACGAGGGGTATTAGCATGGTAAACTATTTACATATTGTGCTGACATTTGTGATTATTGG
>JADHVE010000069.1 GCA_016784195.1 Candidatus Woesearchaeota archaeon
ATTCTATAGAGCAAGGATACTACACACTTTAGTGTGTATAGGAATTGATCCTTGCTTTCCTCCGTAAGTTTTTTCTACCATTTTAGATTATAAGAGTGTGCGCAACGAAAATTGGCGCACGCACCCAATTTACCTTCAAATTAGTGTGAGCTGTAAAAATTTTCGTGCGTGGAGGCACGAAAAATGGAATATGTGAATGTTGATTTAAGGCATGACAACCATAAAGTTGGAATAAACTATTGGCATATGGAATTTACAACTAAATATCGTTATAAGATGTTTGGTAAATATAAATACAAAAGCTTAATTGAAGCTTGTATTCGTAAAGTTGCTTATAATCATAACATTGAAATCCATATTTTAAATGTTATGCCTGAACATATTCATCTTCTTGTAACAGTTCCAAAAGGTATGCTAGATGAAAAAGCATTTCAACTTTTGAAAGGCGCTTCTTCATACTATTTTTTCAAAAACCACGAAAAAGCTCGTTTAAGATACCCAAAAGGACATCTTTGGAGTCGTGGTGGTTGCGCAGTTACTGTTGGCTACAACCAATTCAGTGAAACCGAACAATATATTTTGAAACAAGCAGAGCATCACGCTCTTGCTTGAGCACTTAGTCGGATACTGTGGACTTTAGTCCACAGAGGAGGTCATTTTAAATTGTTGATTTATTTGATACTTTTTATTTCTTATTTCTATAATTGACTTTATTTAATGGATATTGATAAGCCTCCGGGGGGAATTGCACCCCCGACCTGCAGATTACTTCTAAACATGAAGTTTTGAATGATTAACCTCGGGTTTGAAATACAAGTCTGCCGCAATGGCTACTATGCTACGGAGGCATTTGTTTTTGTCCTGAGCAAAGGGAGAGAGACTCTCCTTTGAGTCTTTCTTAGAAAGAAAGACACTATAATGCTATGGGGGCATATTGTATGCTCTTAGAATTAAATATAGGTATAAATAGTTTATGGTTCTGCTTCCCATCCATACATCTTTGGATGGAAAGGTTCAGGAACAGGCACAAAAATCTTCTCATTCAAAAAGTCCTTAACTTTTGCAGATATCTTATATGTTTCCCTCCATAGATGTTTCTCAAACTTCTCTACTTCAGCTCCTAGAATTCTTTTCTCATAAATGTCCTGGAAGTTTTTCAAAAGCCAATGGTTTCTCCATGCAGTAGTATGGTCTCCTTCCAGCTTAGGCCTAAACATGATCTCGCATTCACCTTTAACAACTTTGATTTTTTTGCCTTGATGCATAACCTCAACATCATTTAAGCCAACACCATGAAAATCAATGTCCAGCAAATACTTAAAGTAGCCGTTGGGCTTTCCCTCTATATTCTTCTGCAGCCTCCACCATGCCCATAATTCCTTGCCCCCCATATGTATTCCTTTCTGAAAGATATTTTCAGAATATAAAGTCTCTACATCAGCATGCCATCTATCTCCTTCATAACCTCTCCACCCTTCTTCCCATAAAAGCTCATGCATCATAACATAAAGGTTCTTTAGGCTAAAAACATCTTTATACTTAATCTTAAATTGGGGCACTTTTGCTACTATTCTGGGCTTTAAATCTATATCTGACATAATCTAAATAATTAGGAACTAAATTTATAAAGTTTTCGTTTTAGCATACCAGTATAGCAATTATAGTATTTGTCAAAATTGATGGTTCTTTAAACAAAAATAAACAAAAAACTTATAATTCAAAAACTATCCCCTCAATTAAAATGTTGATAGGGATTGTTGGAAAGGCCAATGTTGGAAAGTCTACTTTCTTTAAAGCAGCTACATTAGCAGAAGTTGAAATTGCTAATTACCCTTTTGCTACAATAAAGCCTAATTCTGGTGTGGGATATGTGCAGTTAGATTGTGTTGACAAAGATTTTAATGTGAATTGCAACCCTCGGGAAGGATTTTGCATCGATCATGTAAGATTTGTACCGGTGCAGCTGATTGACGTTGCAGGGCTTGTTCCAGGAGCTCATGAAGGTAAGGGAATGGGCAACCAATTTTTAGATGATTTAAGACAGGCAGATGTTTTGGTACATGTAATTGATGTTTCCGGTTCAACTAATGAAAAAGGTGAGCCTATTGAAGTTGGATCTTATGATCCTTCTAAAGATATCAAGTTCTTAGAAGTTGAGCTGGATATGTGGTACCTGAGAATCTTAAAAAAAGGATGGGAAAAATTCGCAAGGCAGGTTATGCAGGAAAAGCAAAAAGTGCATAAAGAGCTTGGAAAACAGCTATCAGGGCTTAAAGTGACTGAAGATATGGTTGGAGAAGTTATTAATTTCATTGGACTGGATTCTGAAAAAGTAATAAAATGGAGTGATGAAGACCTGGAAAAGATTGCAGTAGAGCTTAGAAAACGGACAAAGCCGATGATAATTGCAGCAAATAAGATTGACATAAAAGGAGCAAAAGAAAATTTTGATAGGTTAAAAAAAGATTTCCCTGATTTGATGATAGTTCCTTGTTCTGCCGAATCAGAGCTTGCTTTACGGGAAGCCTCTAAGCATGAATTGATAAAATATATTCCAGGCAAAAATGATTTTGAAATCTTAAATGAAACTAAGCTTAATGACCAACAAAAAAATGCATTGAATTTCGTAAAAGAGAATATCTTAGATGAATATACAAGCACAGGTATACAACCAGTTCTTGACAAGGCAGTTTTTGAGTTATTGAAATATATTGCTATATTTCCCGGTGGAATGAAAAAGCTGGAAGATCAGCATGGGAATACACTTCCTGATTGTTTTTTGATTCCTGACGGCTCAACTGCTTTGGATTTTGCATTTAAGATACATACTGATCTGGGAAAAAATTTTATTAAAGCAGTTGATGTTAAGGCCAAGCAGATAGTGGGCAAGAATCATAAGCTTAAAAACAGAGATGTTGTAGAAATAATAACGAGCAGATAATTTTATTTTTTATTACTTTCTTTCTTTCTCAGCTTTTCAAAACTTTCCACAATATCAATCATATACTTGCCGTCTTCTAATTTAAAGATTAAAGGTTCTTTCTTAAACAAATGAACCAAATCCAGTTCATACTGCCCCGGCTTTAAAACTTTGATTGCTTCTATATCCAGAACAACTGGAGTATCTTTATCTATCTCACTGCCGACCAAATCAAAAATATCCTTCTCAATCTGCTCTTTATCTTTATTGGTTAAGTTAATGCTTTTATGCATCTTTTTAACTTCATCAAGCTTTTCTTGTTTGATAAAGAAAAAGAGCTTTCCCCCGCAATTACAGCCTTTTAGAATCTCAGTCGATCCATCCTTGTAGAACGTATTACATCTAACACACTGATGCGGCATTTTTTTTAATGATTTATATTTTATTTGTCAAATAATGATTTTTTATTTATTTTTTCTTGTTTCTCTTTTTAGAAACCTCTTGTGTGAATAATTCTATTTTTCCAGGGTCTCTTTTTATCTGCTTAACCACATTAGCAGGGCCTACAACAGTCAGCCCTTGCCTATCTCCCAGTATCATATTCAAAAAACCTTTTTTTATTGCGCCAAAACCCTGCACATTCTCAGTTGTAGGATCTAATACTGCCAATTCTACACCTTTAAAATCCTTGTTTATCTCTTCCATTGTCACTTTTATCAGCTCTGCCTCTTCCTCTTTCTTAAGCCTTCCCTGTAGCAATGCTATTTTGTCTTCTTTTGCAATATTCAAAAGTTTCCTTATCCGTCCTATAGATGTTAAACCTTCTATTTCGCTGTAAGGTACAATTTGCAGTGTTACCATTTAACCTCTTTTTTATCCTTTAAAATTTTATTCTACACCTTGATTCGGTTGTATACTAACATGTTTTTGTGAATGTGAACTGTTCCACACAAACGTCGTTTCGAACTCGAATGAGTTTGACGCTTTTTACATGAAGTGCGGCGTTTTTTATCACTTTAGTTGTATTTCAATACAGTGGTTAAAAAATTATTTGATGTTAGCTAATGTTTAACCAACCAATGCAAATAATCCTTCGTAAAATTCATCTATATTGTTACCGTACTTTGCACTTATCCCCACAACCTCATATTGTGGAAATGCTGATTGTACTTTTTTAATGCTAGCTTTCTTCAAATCTATCTTATTTGCAACAACCAAAACAGGAATATTTCTGGCCTGTAAATTGCCTATGATTGTAACATTAACTTGACTATATGGATCTTTTGTAGCATCCAGGACGACTACAACAGTATCCATCTCATCCAGCCATTTAATAGAATCAATAACACCTTTAGTAGCTTCTTTTGCCCTCTGCTTTGCCTGTTTTTCCTTTAAGCCTGATCTGATAAATTCTTCGTAATCTATCTTTGTAGCTATACCTGGTGTATCTACAAGGTTAAAAGAAATCTCTTTGCCTTTGTTTTTGATGTTAATCTGCTCTTTAATTTGTATTTCTCTTGTCTCGTGAGCAACATTAGAAGTCTTGCCCATATCTTCGCCCAGCCAATCCTGGCAAACTCTATTAGCCAGAGTAGTTTTGCCGCCATTAGGGGGGCCGTATAAGCCTAATTTCACATGTTTTTTTCTCTTAAAAAGGTTCCTAAAAACTTTATTTATGAATTTCTTTACAATATCTAACATTTATGCACCTTTTTTTCTACTTAAAAGGTTTAAATAAAAGAATTAGTTTATATAATTTTCGTTTGAAAGTTCTGCACATATTATCCTCAAAATATTTCACATTATCTATTTTTTATCATTAATTTTTAACCATTACCTATATAACCTATACAATTATCTGAGTATTTTTTAGTTTGTCAAAAACCTAAGGTTTTTGAGCATTCTCAGAAATTTTTAATTTCTGACATTTTAAAAATTTAAAATAAAAATAAAAAAAATCGACCAGGGTCACAACTGATTATTATGGTATTTCTACAACTATCAGCATTTTTTATTATTGGATATTCCTATTATTGATTGATTTTTATTGGTCTAATTGTAAAACAATTACATGACAACACAATCGAGCTAAAACACAGCAAAATATTTAAAAGAAAACTTTTATTATAGAGATTAATGAAAAAAAGGGGTGTAGGTAAGAGGGCTATGATTGAGCTATCTCTAAAATGGATACTTGTTCTTGTAGTTGGAGCTGTTATTGTTTTCATGGCTGTAAGTTTTTCAGCCAAGCAAAAACAAGTAGCGCAGGCAGAAGTAGCAGCTTTATTCAGAAACAACATAGATGCCATTTTTAACACAATAAAAAATGCTGATGAGCTTTTTTTCTCCCTAAACCTGCCTCCAAAAATTGAAATAGATTTTAATTGTATATCCAATAGTTTTTCTGTCTCTGGCCAGCCAAAAAGTATGCCCTCTAACCTAGTCATATTTTCAGCTGAAGGAATAGAAAAAGAGATGTATGCCTGGAGCTTAAGCTGGGAAATGCCTTTTAGTGTAACTCATTTCTTTTACGCAACGTCTCCTAAGCATTTTTATGCTTTTGTTGGCGCTAATGATTATTTTGACAAAATTCCGGAGAAAATAAAGAAAGGCCAATTTAGTAGCCTAAGTGATGTAACCGTAGATCCAAATGACTATGAATGGGTCAGGTTGATTTTTTTTACAGCCTCAGTGGATTTATCATCTTTTTCAGCATATGACAATGTCGACGCTGTTCAGATATATAATAACCAAATTAAATACTATTTCAAACAAGGAAATTCTTTTACATCTCAAACTGCAACTTCTGGCTACATTGATGACGCAACAGTCTTTGGAGCAATCTTCAGCAACAAAGATGGCTATGACTGCGCAATAGACAGAGCAAAATTAGCTTTAGC
>JADHVE010000070.1 GCA_016784195.1 Candidatus Woesearchaeota archaeon
GCTAAAATCATGAGAATCTGGTACTCATTCAGGTTAAGGTAGAAATCAGTTGCAAAGATTTCTCCAATCAATATTTCATCTGCATATATTTGGGAAGAAAATTTTCCTTTGGCTGTCAATCTGTTGTTTTTTATGTAATCTAGTTTTGTCAATTTCTTTTTTATTTTTTCAAATCTGTATGCAAACATATTTTGTTTTATTTTCGCATAGCTTTGCCCATATTTCTGGAAAGTAAAAAAGTTGTTCTTAAGAATCTGGTTTATTTTTTCTTCTTCATGATTTTTTATCAGGTTTAGAACAGTATTTACTGACAATCTAAATTGGGATTTGATAGGGTCTTTATCTATATCAGTTATTTTTTTTATCAGTGAATAATCAAAATCCCTCCTGTCTATCATTGCATATACAAAACCTTCCTTATCAATCCCCCTTCTTCCAGCACGGCCCGCAATCTGAAAATATTCCTTAGAGTTGAGGAAGCGAAAGTTAATGCCATCAAATTTTCTTAAGGATTCAAAACATACAGTCTTAGCAGGCATGTTGATTCCCACTGCAAAAGTTTCTGTAGTATATAATACCTTGATTAGGCCTTTTCCAAACAATTCTTCAATTATCTCTTTTATTATTGGTATTAATCCGGCATGATGGAAAGCTATGCCATATGGCAATGTCCTTAACAGCAATTTTGAAGATTCTAACTCTTTTATCTCTTTTGAAGAGCCTTCCAGTTTTGTTCTTACAAAAGTCCTTATTTTTGGATTTATCCTGAATAGATCTGCTTTCATAAGTTGATAAGCACTGTCCTGACATTTTTTCCTTGAGAAATTGAAAAACAAGCAAGGCAGTTTGTCTTTTATTTCTTTTATCAAATCTACATGGGAAGGCGCTTTTGATCTTGGCCTTCTAAATCGGCTTTTGCCTTTTATATAATTGTAATCCGGGATGTCTGCAACATTTTTTATTTCATTTAAAGAAGTTATTCCGAGTTCTGAATCAAAAAAATTCTTTTCTAATGGCACTGCTCTTTTGCTGTTTGTTATCACATCAACTTTGTGTTTTTTTATAGCTCCTATCCATTCTGCAAATTCTTTTGCATTTGGGATGGTTGCCGACAGACAAAGAAACCTTACCTTTGATTTTGAGAAAATAATAGATTCTTCCCATACATAACCGCGCTCAATATCATTTATGTAGTGGATTTCATCAAATATGACATAAGATATAGTGTCCATTATCGGATCTTTGCTCAGGGCCATGTTCCTGTATATCTCTGTAGTCATAATCAGGATTTGAGCTGCCGGGTTTTTTACTATATCTCCAGTCAATAAGCCGATTTTTTCTTCCCCATACTCTTCACAAAAATCCCTGTACTTCTGGTTAGATAATGCTTTTATCGGAGCAGTATAGATTACTTTTGTTCCTTTTTTGATCTCTTTGTTTATTATGTAATCTGCTATCAGAGTTTTTCCTGAGCCTGTAGGGGCTGAAACTACAACAGAATGATTTTTTTCTATTGATTGTATTGCTTCTTCCTGAAATGGGTCTAATAAAAAGTTTTTATAGCGCATATACACTAAATTAGTGCAAGGTTTAATAAAATTTGGGTTTTGATGGCTGGGAATTTCAATTTTGCATCATCTTTATTTCAGTTCCCATTCCAGGATGCTGCGGCAAGATACAATCTCTAAATTAGAAGGTGTAGTGTTTAGAAAATAATTAATTGAAAGGAAAAATCCAGAAATGGTACAAAAGATTATAGCTGCAAAAACTATCCCTAAGTTAGAGAAACACTACAATCTTTATAGTCTATAGAATAATATATTACTAAATAAAAAATAATTTTTCTCAGAGCATGAAATAAAAAACTATAAAATTCCTCGGATTTACCATAACCAAGCATTGCTGAAATTTCTCGTTGGGACAATGTCCATACCCATAACATTTAAATAAGAGGGGCGAATGGCATAATCCAAGTGGAATTATTATGGAATTAAATCTTAACAAATTCATAAAACAGTATAATCCTCAGGTAATATATTCTAGCTTTGGAGCTTATCTTGAATCATATATGGCAACATATAGTGGTGGATTAGAGATGCTTTCTGGAGATATATTCAGGTCTGCTGCTGATAATAATATCAAGCTTATGGGCATGATCCAAGCTAGTACAAATGGTTTTTTTAGGCAAAGGATAGATAAAGATGGGCAGCAGCACGAAGAGCCAATACATTGGGCACCAGAACATACACTTCAAAGGCTTGATGAAACAGCAAAAATAAATTTTAAACAGCATGACCTGACAGTGGGTGCTGAAGTATATATTGTTAGGGGCCAGACAGGATTTAAAGTTCCGGTGCTTTTGTTGGACACTAATTTTGAAGAAAATTCTCCTGAAGATAAAAATATAACCGGTATGTTATATGATGGTGATGAAAAAAATAGGATTGCTCAGGAATATGTATTGGGTTATGGGGGCGGAGCTCTTCTTGAAAAATTAAGTTATGATTCTATTAAAACATATCATATGAATGAAGGACATCCTGCATTTCTTACACTGCAACTTTTATCAAGAGGTATGAGTGAAGAACAGGTAAGGAAATCATGCGCCGTTACAACACATACACCCTTAGATACAGCACATGAAAATTGGGATTATGGCAAAATTAGAGAGATTGCAGAGGATATTCTGCCCAACAATATTGAGCAGATTGCAGGCAAAGAACAAATGGGTATGACGGAGTTAGGCATGTACTTTAGCGGTTATGCTAATGCTGTTTCAGAAAAACACGCAAGAGTATGTGATGCTATGGATATTTTTAAGAAAACAAATCAGGGTAAAAGAATGAATCATATCACTAATGGAGTGCATCAAACAACATGGACATTTGAGCCTATGGCTCGGCTGTATGATGATAACTTGAGTGATTGGAGACTACAACCTCAGGTTTTAGAGGGGGTTATGGAGCGCATTCCTTTGGAAGAAATCTTAGAAGCAAAAGCAACTGGAAAACGCCATTTAATCGGTAACATAAATTATGTTAATCCAATAAAGTATGATCCGGATATTTTTACAATGGTGTGGGCCAGAAGATTTACAGACTACAAGAGGCCTTCATTATTGTTTAAGAATATGGACTTGCTGCATCAGCTAGCTGAGAAATACCCTATGCAAGTGTTGTTTGCAGGCAAAGCCCATCCAAATGATTTTGAAGGTAAAAGGGCATTACAAGATGTTTTTAATATTAGCAAGGGATTAGGTAATAATTTAAAAGTAGATGTCTTGGAAGGTTATGATACAAAAATTGCAAAAAGATTGCTTGGTGGAGCAGATGTATGGCTGAATACTCCCAGAAGACCTTTAGAAGCTTCTGGAACATCCGGAATGAAAGCTTCCTTTAATGCATGTGTTAATTTTAGTGTTTGGGATGGTTGGATTCCTGAAGGATTTGAAATTGATCCAAAGGGGATGTTTATAATCGGGCCAAAAAACACAGAGCAAGTAACAGTTAGTTCTGATCCAGGCCATGAAGACTATGAAGATGCTAAAAGTTTGTACGAAGGGCTTGAACATATGCTTCAAATCTATTATGATAAACCTTACCGACAGAATAAAGAATGGGCAGAACTAATGGGTCATTCAATCAGATTAGCATCGTATTTCAATACAGACAGGGTGGTAATGAAAGAGTATGTTCCAAAGGTGTGGAATTTATCCTGACCCAGTCAGCTGCTTTTTTACCTCATATGTATCAGCCGACATGGCAGTACCCTCAACATTTTTTAACTTATCAGTATTTTAGCGCCAATTAAAACTTTCTTAGAAATGTCTTTTCATCAAAATACAAAACACCTGGACAACTAAAATATTTTTTACAATAAATGGTTTTATTAAAGTAACAGCCATGAAATCAATAAGTTTTTATAAAACGATTTTCTGAATAAATATATGGAAATTTCTGTTATAGCTTCCGGGAGCAACGGCAACTGTTGTTTGTTTGAAGACAAAGATGTTTCTGTTTTGATCGATGCCGGAAAAAGCGGCAGAGAGATTGAAACCCGAATGAGAAGATTGAACAAGAGGTTAGATGATGTTGATGGAATAATTATTACCCATGAGCACAGCGACCATATTTCCAGTGCAGGGGTATTGTCAAGGAGATTTGGAATTCCTGTGTATATGGCTTCTGAAGTTTATTCTGAAGTAAAATTTAAGCTTGGTAAGATTAAACATAATAAGTTTTCTATGGGCAAAGAATTTAAGGTCAATAATCTGAAGATTAAGCCTATTACCACTTCCCATAGTGTGATGTCCTGCGGTTTTGTTATCGGAAAATTCGGATACTTCACAGATACCGGTTTTGTTACAAAGCAGATGGAGAAAACTATCCCTAAGTTAGATGTAATTTTTCTTGAGAGCAATCATGATATCAATACAGTCATTAACGGCAGCTATCCTGCTTTTTTAAAAAAATGGATATTGTCTGATCAAGGACATTTAAGCAATTATAATGCAGGTACAATAATCAATGAAAAAGGGAAGAATTTGTCTTTGGCTTTATTAGGGCATTTGTCCGGAAACAACAACACACCAGATATTGCACGAGATACTTTTGAATGTCTTGTCAAAAGAAAGATTGATTTTAGCGTATGTTCCAGAGATCAAGAATCCGGGAGCTGGAAACTATAATCAAATGTAATGTAAATCCATTTCATCAGAAGTTATTGTTATTTCTTTTTTATCTTCTTTTTGCGGTTTTTCTGCTTCCTGTTTTTCTTCTGTTTTTGGTTCATTACCTAATTCAGGATTCATTTCCATTGCTTTCCTTAAGTTTATATTGCCGCAGTTAGTGCATTTGAAATATATTCCGAACTTGCCGTCTTTCAGCTCAAGATAATCTCCGCAGAAACAGGTAAGCTCAGGAAGTATGCTTGCTTTATGCGCATAGCAGACTGGAATCTCCTGCCCACTCTTTGTTGTTGCATTCTTTTTGCAGAAAGGGCATAAGTCTGTTTTGCTTTGGCCGTATCTTTTAGGTATGTACATAAGATTTTGAAAGCATAGGTTGTTTAAAAGAGTTTAGGTAAATAACCTCAACATTTTTAAACTGAATTAGTTATGTTCCATTATGAAACAGGGATTTTGGGTAATTGTCAAACAGATTGTACAAGATTCAGATATTATGCTTGAAGTTCTCGATGCCAGATTCCCCCATATAACCCGAATTACACGCTTGGAGAAAATGGCTAAGAATAAGCTTATACTAGTCATCAACAAAGTTGATCTTATCTCTAAAAACACCATGGATAAGGTAAAGGATGAATTCAAAAACTCCAAATATGTTTTAGTATCTTCAAAAAATTCTGAGAATATTGGAGAACTTATAAGATTGATAAAAAACAAAGGAAAAGTTGCTGTTATAGGCTATCCAAATACCGGAAAAAGTACATTAATCAATAAATTATCTTCCGGAGGCAGAGCTAAAACCAGCTCTGAATCAGGATTTACAAAAGGAAAGCAGCTTATAGCAGGTAAAGGAGGTATAATGCTTATGGACACTCCGGGCATTGTTCCTTTTGAGGATAGAGATAAAGTTCGATTAGGTTTAGTGTCCGGGATAAGCCCGTCCAAATTAGAAGATCCTGAGTTGGTTGCAACCGCACTAATCGACATATTCAAGAAAAACAATCCTGAGGAATTTGAGAAATATTATTGTGTGGACATGTCTTTAGACCCTTATGACATAATTGTAGAAATCGGAAAGAAAAGGCATATGCTTCTCAAGAAAG
>JADHVE010000007.1 GCA_016784195.1 Candidatus Woesearchaeota archaeon
AATTTACTGGTTTGTTCTTTTTGTATGCAGTATTGGTTCAGCTGCTCCTCTACTTCTCCTTGAGTAGGATGCATAGCATAATAAACAAATCTTAGTTTAAAGTCAATCTTATCTCCAAGAGCCTTAACAGCAGGTATCATTCCTTTCTCTGCCTGAGTTCCAAAAGGACAATGAGACATTACAAACAGCTCAACTTCAGGTTTATCTGATGTTACAGCATCTGATGTTACGGCTGTAGAAGGTTCTGCTACAGAAGGTGCTGCTGCAGATGGCTGTTGGTTTGTAGTTGGAATCTCTTGGTTCATATCAATTGCGCTTGGAAAAAGTAATCTGCCATCTTTTGTAACATAAGAATCAAATTTCTGACCCTGCAAAGAAATCTTTACCTTGTATAGTTGGTTATCTTCTTCTACACCGTCGAATATAGCTTTTTGCCCATCACTGATAACGTAATTATTTATGAATTCTATAGCCTTACTTGAAGCTTCATCCGCTGATAAGCCTCCTTTATTTTTATTCACTCCAAAACCTGATGTGAATACAGAAAGAATCAATAATACGCCCAATATTGCCGAAACAATTTGCCAAAAATTTGTTTTTTTTGTTTTTCTATGTTCATGATGGATAGTTTTGTGCTCATGGCTGTGATCTTTATGCTCATGATGGTCTGTCTTATGTTCTGTATGTTCTGTCATTTTATTACACCTCAATATTTTTTTGTTGAATTATACCCTTAATGGTTTAGGCATTAACTATAGACTATTTATAAATATTTCGAATGACTATGTAGTGCTACCGATTTAAGATAAGCTGCCATTATTTTGAAACGGAAGCCAAGTTCACACGAAAATTAAAAATTTTATGTGTCCTGAAAATCTCTTTGAAATAGCAGATTTCCAAGAGATAAAGCAAATCTTTGATTTGTCCCAGTATCTCTGATTTTCATGACTTTGTAAGATTATCATGAACTGAAAACATTATCTGATGGATAATCAAGTTTTCCGTTGGAGCTTCGGAGGCTTATCTTGATATCAAAAATCTTCTTTTGGCTTTATCCATATCTATAAATTCATCTGCTTCTTCTTTTAGATTTTTTGAACCAGATTTTCCAAAAGCCATCACTTCTATCCTGCAGCCCAAAGCTCTTCTTAAATGCTGGACTAAAGGTACAAAGTCACCATCTCCACTGACCAAAACAATTGTATCCAGCTTTGGCGCTAATTCAATTGCGTCCATCGCAATTCCAACATCCCAATCTCCTTTCTTTGCACCTCCTGCAAAAGTTTGCAGGTCTTTTGATTTAATCTCATAGCCTATCTTACTCAAAGCTTCAAAAAAATTTTTTTCTTCCTTTATATCTGCTTTGATAACATAAGCCATTGCTCTAACTAAACTTCTATCATTTACAGCTTCTTTTAAAATCTGTCCAAAATTTACTTTTGAGTTGTACAAATTCCTCGCAGAATAATACATATTCTGCACATCTACAAAAACTCCAAGCCTTTGCTCCTTTTTTATTTTCATTTTCCCACCTTTGCCACTGTTTGTTCAAAATCACACTCAGAGCATATAAGCTTATCTTCCCTATAACTTAAACTTAATTTTCCGCATTTAGGGCATATCTTAGCTAATGAAAATTTTTCTGTCTGCTTTTTCCAATGCTCTTCATCATGGTTCATTTTAATAAGCTTTCCCAAAATAAGTCAAGAATTTTCCTTCTTTGCCGCAATGCACGCATTTGCCTTTCTCTTCTTTTATAATAACTCTGGAAGTTGCTCCGCCTGTTTTGTCTTTGATATGGCCCTCACATTCTGCCTTATTGCAGAAATTAGCCAAAACAAGCTTTTTATCTTTTATAGCTTTTTTAAACTCATCAAAATTTTTAACTTTAACAACATTATCTTCAAATATTTTTTTTGATTTCCTGTAGAGATTCTTATGAATATCCTCAAAAACTTCATTTATTCTTTTATTCAGCTGCTTTATCTTTACTGCTTCTTTTTTATTATTGTCCCTTCTGACCAGAATAACCTGATCTTTCTCTAAATCTTTAGGCCCGATTTCAATCCTAACAGGAACTCCCTTCATTTCCCATTCATTGAATTTCCATCCTGGGTTGTATTCATCTCTATCATCTAATTCCACATTAAACATACTTAGCTCTTTTTTGATCTCCCCTGCCTTTTTAAGGACTTTTTCTTTGGTCTTATCAAACAGTATTGGTACTATGACTGCTTTTATAGGTGCCATTTTTGGAGGCAGTACAAGCCCTTTATCATCGCCGTGTATAGCAACCATTACTCCTAACATCCTGGTTGTTAGTGCAAATGTATTCTGCCAGGCATATTCTTCCTTGCCATCTTTATTAAAAAATTTTATATTAAAGGCTTTTGCAAAGTTCTGCCCGTCATGGTGAAAATCCGGGCCCTGTATTGCCTTTCCGCTGGGCAAAAACAGCTCAATTGAATAAGTGTATTCTGCTCCTGCAAATTTTTCCTTTTCTGTTTTTTTACCTACAACTCCGTACAAGGCCATGTACTCTTTTAGGAAATTGCTGTAAATATCAAGAATCTGCTTTTTTTCTTTCTCTGCTTCTTGTTTCGAGGCAAAAACAGTATGACCTTCATTCCATAAAAATTCTCTTGTCCTGAGCAAAGCCACTGGATGCTTGAACTCCCACCTAACAACATTGTTCCACTGGTTAAGCCTCAAAGGCAAGTCTCTCCAGCTTCTTATCCATTTTGAATAAGAGTCATACATTATTGTTTCTGAAGTAGGCCTTATCGCTAATCTTTCACTTAATTCTGTATTCCCTGCAGACGTAACCCACGCTACTTCTGGGCTAAACCCTTTTACATGTGTTTTTTCCTTATTCAATAAATTTTCAGGGATAAGCATAGGAAAATAACAATTTTTTATGCCTGCTTTTTTGAACTCCTGGTCAACAGCATTTTGAGTAATCTCCCACATAGAGTAAGAATAAGGTTTTAAGACCATACATCCTGAGACTGAGCTGTAATCAGTAAGATCTGCTTTCCGGATTACCTGAGTATACCATTCTGAAAAGTTATCTTCTTTTTTTACAGTAATTCCGATTTGCTCTTCTTTTTTGGGCATTTGCTAATATTTCAATTTTTATTATAAAACATATTTTTATTTGTGTCAAAAACCACACATCTGAGGTGAGCTGCATGTTGTGAAGCGTAAATCAACTTCAATTGGTTTTTGATGCTCAAAATTTTATTTATGAGGTGTAGTATTTCGAGCACATAAAATTTCATGTGCATATTGTTGTGTATATCAAACCATTTATCAAAGATATGGGAATTTTGTTGTTTAAAAAGATTTTGTTTTAAATGGGGCTACCGAGAATTTCAAACCTCAAGTCTTCCTTGAAGATATTTGAACTCGGATTGCCAGGCCCCGAACCTGGAGTGATAATCCAGATTACACTATAGCCCCATCTGAAAAGTTTTACAATATTACCTAATGAAAAGAAATAATTACAGGCTTGGAAGACAATCACTTTTTGACATTTTTATCTAAGTAATTCAAAACACTTTTTAAATCTGGATTTTCATCATCTACTTTCTTTTGTTTTTTAGGTTTTTTTACGCTTTTTTTGCTTTTCTCTGCTGTTTTTTTGCTTTTTTTAGGCTTCTTTTGGCTCTTGGTAAAACTCTGCAGCACTTCTTTAAATGACACAATATTAGAGCCTTGCCTTTTTAGATTTGTTCTTATATTTTTTGCCAGCACTATGTAGCAGGAGACTGCGCCTACAATTATGGTATAGATGATGCTGTATCTTGTCAAATTAGCCGTATCAACTGCTTTAAACGCATAAAGGATTATAAGCAGAATGCCAATAAAAAATGAGGTTGCAATCCAGCCAGTTACCTCTAATTTCTCTGAGAAAAAATAAACTATAGAGACAAGGAAAAAAGTAACCATTATTATAATCATAAAAACCATCATTAAATTCATATATTCTATACTCTCAAAATGTATTGCAGAATAGACAGAAATAAACAGTGTAAACATAAATACCAGAAACATTGAAGCAACAAAAAACCACAAATTCTTCATTAAATCACCTTTTTTTAAATTAAGAGTGTATCCATTTAAATATTTATCTGTTGGATTTTTACAAGTTTTATGGATTCTTATACTGCTCAATAATCTGCTCGCTTATCTCTTTTGCAGTGTTTGACTCAATCGCAAAGCCCAAACCTTCAAATCCTCCTATCTTATAGTTGTTAATCCCTATGATATTTCCCCCGGTATTCACTAAAGGGCCGCCGGAATTTCCAGGGTTGATAGGAACATCTGTTTGTATATAAATATTCAGTCCATTTGGGCCTTCTCTTTTGACAGCACTGACAATGCCTTCTGTTACAGTAAAGCTCAGGCCTGCAGGGCTTCCTAAAGCTATAGTCCTTTCTCCAACTTTGACATCATCAGAATCATCAAACTTCAGCTTTCTCAAGCCGCCTGCATTTATTTTTAAAACTGCAATGTCGCTATTCGGCTCATAGCCTATTAACTGTGCATCATATAGCTTGTTGTCATAAGTTAGAACCCGAATCATATTCGCACCTAAAACAACATGGTGGTTAGTTACAATAAAGCCCTCTTCATCAATAATAGCTCCGGAACCTAAGCCTTTGTCTGTCCCTACACTCACAACAGAATCCAAAACCACCTCTACAATAGATGAAAAATCAGCACTCTTGACCTGGATATTACTTACCTCGTCTTTTAATTCATTAAGCTTAATATCACTCTGCTCTTCAATCTGTTCTATGAGGCTGTTTAGAGTACTAAGCTCTTTCTTATTTTGCTGCCTGAAGTTGCTTAAATCATTTTCCACTAAATCCATCTTCAAAGTCAGGTTAGTTTTTAAGCCGGAAATAACATCCCCTAAATCCTGTTTTACAATATTTAAGTTATCAATAAAATTCTTGTTCATCAATGACATCTTGTTTGTATAATCTTCCTTAATATCACCTGAAACCTTATAGATAGAATAAGAAAACACTCCAATAACAAGAATAATGGTTACTGTAAAGATAATGCTGACATTCTTCACATCTTTTGTTAAGGTTGACATATTGGGTAGTTTCCTTTTTAGGGTTTTATAAAGATTTTGTTTTAGTAAATAATCCTTTTTTATCCCTATTCTAAAATGAGCCTGCTGCGATTCGAACGCAGATCAATCGGTATCTGCCAGCTCTTAATATGGCTGGCCGAAGCCGACCGCACTATCCAGGTTATGCTACAGGCCCTTAGAAATAGATATATTAATTTACCTTTTTAATTCTTTTTGTTTATTATCGTATTTTTCTATCATTTTGTTTACAAGCTCTTTTCCATCATCAATGTAAATTATGCTTTTATCTTCATTGTCTTTACTGCAGATTTCAACAATTTTGCCAATAATCTCTGTTATACCTCCCGAATCTTGTAATATACCCATTATTTTATCCAGCCTAAATGCGATTGTAAACTCGTTTAAGGTTCCTATCTGGCCTCCTATAAATATGACTGCATCAGAATGTTCAATTATATCATAATTTCTTCTTGGAATGCCTGCATTGGTATAATCTATTTTTGTGAAGTATTCTGTTTTAAAGCCATACTTCTCTTTATGCTCTTTTTCATTTTTTGCAGGGCTGAATCCAATCACCTCGCATTGTTCAGAAAAAGCAGCCTTTGCAGCCATCAGCGAATAGCCGACTGTAGCTCCAGTCACTAAAGTTATTTTGTTTTTAGCAATTTCTTTCCCTATCTCAAAAGCCTTTTTTAGGACTTCCTCATCGTTTCCTTTCGCAGCAGAGCCGCATACAGCTATTTTCATGGTAAAAAAGAATATAAATTTATGTATAAATAATTATCTATTGTACTAAAAATCAAATAAAAAAACAATTATTAAAAACCATTAAAAAATTTACCAATAATAAAATCATTATAATCCATTAAAAAACAGCTAACATAATTGTGTTTATAATCTTATTAATGGAATAAATAATAAACCGACCTATTTTGATGAAAAAGAGGCTTGACTAATGAATAGTGGGGAGTAGAATTCAGCAGTGGGATTGGTGAAATAAAGAATAATGCATCTGGTTTTTGAGGTATTTAGCTTTTAACCTTTTTATACAACTTATCATTTTCCCTTGCTTTTTTATCAATTCTGCATGTGAAAGTTTCACCTTTCTTCACAATTTTAATCTCATTTCCATCTTCATTTCGAAGATAATCAACTTTTAATTCCAGAACACCTGTTGTTTTGCCTAGGATAAAAAGTGTGTCTCCTATTTTGATTGAACCTGTATTTAATTTGCCATAAAACGTTTTTGCCTTAGGGTAATAATTAAGAACAATTCCAAGAAACTGCTTTTTATATTTTGATTTTCCGCCAAAATTATTCCAGAATTCTTTGATAGGTCTTGCAAAATAAAAGCCATCTGAAAAATCCCTGTTGAAGACATCTTTTAGTTTTTCAGTAAATTGCTTTTTCTTAACTAATGTCAATTTTTTTTGAAGTGCAAGGCCAATTGCTTCTTTATACACTCTAATTACCTTATCGACATATTCAGGGCTTCTTGCACGACCTTCAATTTTGAATGCATTAACTCCTGCATCAATTAGCTTATCAATAAAATGGATTGTACACAAATCTTTAGGGCTCATCACATACCGCCCATCAATACCTAATTCATCACCAGTCTCAGCATCTTTGATCAGGTATTTCCTTCTGCAAGGCTGGAGGCAATCGCCTCTATTGGCTGACCTACCATATTGGAATTCAGAAATAAAACATCTCCCTGATTCAGAGACACACATAGCACCATGAGCAAAAACTTCAATATCAAGACCTGAATTTTTTTTGATTTTCTTAATATCTGCTAATTTGCATTCTCTTGCAAGGACTGCTCTTTTTATTCCAAGTTTTTCATAAACCTGCAAGGATTCAGAATTTGAGGCACTTGCTTGTGTTGATAAATGGACCTTAATTTTTTTATCAAGAGCAATTTTTATAACTCCCATATCCCATGCTATCACTGCATCAACACCTGCATTTTTAGCTTTCTCAAGAATTTTTTCAACTTTTTTTATTTCATCTTCAAAAATAATAATATTCAGGGCAAGATATGCTTTTACATTATTCTTATGTGCAATATTCACAACTTTCCCTATCTCATTAAAAGAAAAATTATTTGCACTTGCCCTCATATTGAATCCTTTAACGCCAAAATATACTGCATCTGCGCCTGCATTGACAGCAGCTGCCAGCATCTCCCAATTTCCGGCAGGTGCTACAAGTTCATTTTTTATCATTTTTTTAAAAGAATATTTGGTTATTTAAAAGGGTATTTGATTACTCTTTGTTGTTGCTATTTAAACATTTCCTGTCTTTCTTCTCCTCCCTCCCCCTCAGGTATTTTCTAAACCTCATGCTTCTAATCGTCTGTTTTTTCTAAATGCAGCACCTCTTTGCCATTTATTAATATTTGCTCTTTTGTTTTCTGAAGAACATCCAATAACCATTACAATAGACAGAACAATTAAAATCAAAATCATTCTTTTTTTCATAAAATCACTTTCTAAGTGTATCTTTTTTAAAACAATCATTTATAAACGGGGTGGATGTAAAGTCCACTTCTTATAATAAAAATAAAAGGAAGAGTTTCCTCTTCCTTTACTTAAAATAATTTCTTGGTTTGTGGCCTTTGTTGAATCCTGGATTTTTAAGCCCAAGTTCTTCAGCAAGCTCTTTTGCAGTCTCAAAGTCTTTGTTTTGTTTTGCTTCGTGCATATCAACAAAGATGTCAAAGTTGTCTGAGTTTATCACTTCTAAAAGCTTTTCTGCACGTGGAGAATCTCCAACAGCTTCTACCCAAGCTTCATAGCCTTCCTGCATTGCAGATTCAATCTCTGTTTTCTTTTCCTGCATAGCTGCTCGTTTTTCAGCCATTCCCTCATAGCGCTGCTCTCTCGATTCCATCATGACTGCTCTTTTTTCACCCATTTGGCTATGTCTTTCAGCCATTTGGTTGAAATTCTCTTGAGTCAACTCTGCAATCATGGCATTTTTCCATGTTACATAATCCCCTGATTCTAACGCGTCTCTAGCAGCTTCATTACCAAATCCTCTGCCTGAAAAAGCAAAGGCACTTGCAACTAAGCTAACCAAAAGTAACGCCAGAATTCCAAATTTTGCTACTTTCTTCATTTTTTTATACCTCCATCATACATTATATATAAAATCCCCCACATATCTATTCTAGATATTAGGTCATAAAGAATCATGTCTATTATTTGGTACATTCTTGCCACCTTTATAAAAGCTTAAATACTAATTCTTTAATCAACTTAGTATCAACCCATCCAATATGTATCATGCTCATGCTTGTTAAGTAAAGCCAGGTAGTATTTAAACAAGAAGGATATAAAATGTATACTTAAAGTCCACATTTTTTATATATGGGTATACATACCAGTAATAAACAGGTGATGAATATGCCAATGCCCTACTTTATTAACACCCCCAACCTGGGAATAGAATTAGCTTACACAATTGTAATACTAATCTTTTGTTTCCTTGTTTATTTCAAAACAAGAGAAATCTATAATCTGACTAAGCATAAAGGAATGCAGTTTTTCCGATATGCATTCATATTTTTTGGCTTAGCATATGCTTCAAGACTATTTTTATATCTAATGATTTTTGGCAGCGATAACATGTTTGGATTCAGTATGATTAGAAGAACAATGATGCCAGTATCTAATTTGGTTGTTGCATTTTTCAGCACAATGGCCATCTTGTACTTAGCTTACAGCACAATCTGGAAGAATATAAACATCGAACATTTTCTTACCTTTTCAAACATCATCGCTTTGTTTGTAGCTGTTATGGCATTTGTTTCCCGCTCTACCTTAACTGTTTCATTGATTCAACTTGTTTTGATGGTGTTTGCAGCAATCATTATTTTTATAAATCACAAGAAAGACAAGAAAAAATTTGGGACTAAGGCGCTGTACTTACTGATATTTGCCTTATGGATTTTTAGCTTGTTTGCGCTAGAGTCAAGAAGAATTATGTCTTTTGAATTTAAGATTGGATTTCAGATAATATCGCTATTTGTATTCATCGCTATTTATTATAAAGTTGCTAAATTGGTAAAATGAGCAAAAAAAGAGATCGTTTAGAAGTTATCTATGATTTTTTGAAAATCATCCAAGACAATCATAATTCAATAAAGCCTACACCTTTATTAAGAAAGACTAATCTGTCTAGTCAAAGTTTTTTAGAATACTATAAAGAATTATTATCCGGGGGATTCATCAGAGATATCTATAACAAACAAAATAAAAAATTTATAACGCTCACAGACAAAGGATTTAAATATCTTGGAAAATACAAAACAATTATCGGATTTATAGGTGAGTTTGAATTGTAATCTGAAGAATTTTTTCAAACAGGATCAATATGCACAAAAGCCTCGCTTATGTCTTCCAATCTTTTTACTTTTTCTTTTACCTTCTTGCCAATTGTATGGGCTTTCTCAAGGCTTATTTTTTTATCGAGGGTTATGTGGATATTGACATGCAACAAAACACCTACATAATGTGCTTTTGCACCATGCACGCCTTTAACACCTTTTACAGAAAAAGCCTCTTTTTTTATTTTCTTCATTAGCTCTTTATCTGGAGCCTCCCCAATTAAAAACCTGACATTCTTAGCGCCTATATCATAACCGACTTTGATTATCCAAAATCCGATGGTTACGGCAACTAAAGAATCCAAAAAATAGTACCCAAGATTAGCGCCTATGACTCCGATTAGAGCAGAGAAACTCACCAGGATATCATTTTTATGGTCAGCAGCAGAAGCTAGAATAGCAGTGCTTTTTATTTTTTTGCCTACCTTGATTGTATAAGAATACATACCAAATTTTATCACCATTGTCAAAGCCAGAATGAACATTGGAAGAAATCCCTTTATTATTTGGCTGCTTGTTAACAGTCTTGAAAAAGCGATATTCATAAGTTCAAAACCCAGGATTCCTGTAAATATAGCCACAATCAAGCCGGCAATAGGCTCAGCCCGGTCATGCCCAAAAGGGTGTTTTTTATCGGCCCCTTTACTGCTTACCTTAACGCTTATATAGACTATAACAGATGCTATTATATCGGTCAGAGAATTAAATGCATCTGAAATCAAAGCCAAGCTGTTAAAAAGAAATCCAACTAGGATTTTAATTGTAAATAAAAAGCTGTTTCCAAAAATTCCCAGTAATGCAGCCCTTTTTGCTATCTTTTTCATTTAATGGAGAAGTATTGTTCAATTCTTAAATTTGTACTCAAACTGGTTTTTTCTCGACGTTGCCCTAAAATTTATTAAACTGCTTTTCCTGAGTTTTTTGATATTATTAGTGACTGAGCCAATTGAAGCCTTTAAACCATTAGCAATCTGTTTAGTTGTAAACCAGCTTTTTTTGTTCATTTTTAGGTAATTATAGACTTCCTGCTGCCCCATATGAAAACTAATTAAGAATAGAGTTTAAATATCTTTCTTATTTTAATAGGATTATTGGCTATTAATCCTTTATGGTCCTACTCAAGTATATATAATCTAGTATATACTTCTAGCGAAAGATTTATATATGAGTAATATACTAATTCGTATACCAGTATATTCAAATGAAATATACTGGAACTTCAAAAAAGAGGTAAGAGGCTAAAATAAACTATTATTAGAACTCATTTGCCTCTTTTTTGATTTTTTCACACATCACAAAAAAGAGGCGAGGCAAAAAAAGAGTACCATCTTCTTCTGCCTCATAAAAACCTCTTTAATAGGATTAAGATGGAACAAAGCATAGAACTCTTCAAGGAAAACGTGGATTCCTGGATAAAGCAGATAAGGAGGGAATTTTCCCAGTTTTCTGATTTACCTCTGGTTGTAAATGAAAGCACAGACAATATCCAGCACAATTACGAGCTGATATATGAATTGAAAGATGAGATAGATGAATTAAAACAGGAGATAAACGCCCTGAAGCTAATTCAGATAATTACCTTGAAGAACAAAATAAAAAACGAGCCGATTCAAAAATAGATTAAAGCTGTTCTATTACTTTTTTTAGTGCTGAGTCAAACGCTACAAACAGATTAGTTCCTGTGTCTTCTCCCACATAAGCCTTGTCTGCTGTCATTTCTGCAGTTATTTTATAATCAGTTTCTTTACTCAGGCTTACCATTAATTTGCTGAATCCTGTATTTTTCTCTGACATTGTCTTTGCATAGTTGCCCACCATTTTTCTCACCACAACCATCTGTGCCATATCAACACCCTTAAATCCGACTAATTCTATACTTCCACCCAGTTTTATAACATCTTCCATATTACTATGCCTCCATTACTATTTCAGTTAGTTTTGCTTAAGAATATAAAAAGATTTCTGTTAATGTGTGCAAGAGCTCTGATGTCAATTCATTTTTTCGACTTTAACTTTTCAAAAACCTTATAAATTTATAAAAAATCCAGATTGATATGCTCGTTGAATCATTCTCTGGAATAAGAGGCATATTTGGAGAGACCTTAACAGAGGAAGTTGCAGAAAAATACGCTTATTGCTATGTTTCTTTCTTAAGGAAAAAATACAAAGCTCCAGTCATTGTCATAGGAACCGATACAAGGCCCAGCAGTGAACTCCTAAAAAATACCTTAATTGAAGCCATTAACACAGATATTATTGACATAGGCATAGCTCCAACAGCAGCTGTTGAGTTTGCAGTAAGAAATTTTAAAGCCAATGGCGGAATTATAATAACTGCTTCCCATAACGAGCCATACTGGAATGGATTTAAATTTCTGAATAAAGACGGCTCTATATTGAAAGAAAAAGATATGGACAAAATAATCGAAGAATATCAAAAAGTCAAAAACATGAGCTTAGATGATTTTTTTGCAAAATATTCTTACAAGGGTAAAAAGATAAAAATAAAAAAAATCATCAGAAAGCATGACGAATTAATAAAAGCCTATTCTGATTTTATTCTGAAATTTCTGGATAAACAAGACATTCAAAAAATAAAAAACTCAAAAATAAAAGTTATTTTGGATCCGAATGGAGGAACAGGAATAATTGCAAAATATATCTTAGAAAAAGCAGGCGTTGAAGCCATAGGAATCAATATGAATTGCAGTATATTCAACAGGAAAGTAGAGCCTGATGAAGATTCTTTGTTTTATCTTGGAAACATAATAAGGGAAAACAACGCAGACATTGGAGCAGGCTTTGACTGCGATGCAGACAGGCTGCAGATGATGCTTCCTAATAACCAATTAGTCTCAGGACATTACCTTCTGGCTTTGATCGCAAATGAGATGTTCAGGCAAGGCAAAAAGAAAGTGATTGTTACAAACGACGCAACATCTGGCATTGTAAAAAAAGTTGCAGAAAAACATAAAGCCAAATTAATAGAAGTCGAGGTTGGAGAAACGAATGTAATCGAAGGAATGAAAAAACACAAAGCAGTTATTGGCGGTGAAGGAAGTTCTGGCGGAGTCATAATCGAGCCATCAAAATGCCGCGACGGAATCTTAACTCTGTTGATTGTTATTAAGATTATTGCAGACAAAAAAGCAAAATTAAAGGAAATTTTAAATGATTATCCTCAATATTACACTTCAGCAAAGAAAATTGAGTTTAAGCAGGAAAACCACGATAAAATCAAAGAGTCTTTGGAAAAATATTATTCAGGAAAAAATAAAAAAACAGCAAAAACAGGAGGAATCAAAGGCGGCTTTAAAGTTTATATTGACAATAACTCATTTGTTTGGTTCAGAGCTTCAAAAACAGAGCCTAACATTTTCAGAATAATTGCAGATTCAGATAAAAAAGAAAAAACAGAAAAATTATTAAAAGAAGCTGCAGAAGTTTTCAATAATATAAAAATTAATAATCAATAAAAAATAAATCTATTTATTAAAATGGTAAAGGATGAAATTATTAAAAAACAAATAAATTTTACTTTAAAGGAAACTAATTTTGAAAATCTTGGAAAGAAATACAAAGGCAAAGTTCGTGATGTCTATACATCAGATGACAAAATCTTTCTGATTGCAACAGACAGGCAGTCTGCTTTTGACAGAAACTTAGCCAACATCCCATTCAAAGGCCAGGTATTGACGCAGACATCAGCTTTCTGGTTTGAAAAAACAAAAGATATAATTCCGAATCATATAATTGATATTCCTGATCCCAACGTTGTTGTATGCAAAAAACTAAAGGTCTTTTCGGTTGAGATGGTCATAAGGGGGTACATAACCGGAGTTACTTCGACAGCAGCCTGGACTGCTTATTCAAAAGGAGAAAGAAATTTCTGCGGAAATATCCTGCCGGAAGGCTTAAAGAAAAACCAGAAATTTGAAAAACCCATAATAACCCCCACCACAAAGTCAGATGAGCATGATGAAAAAATTTCTGCAGAAGATATTGTTAGAAAAGGCTTGATGACTCAAGGGCAGTGGAATTATATTTCAGATAAGACATTTAAATTATTCCAAAGAGGAACACAAATTGCTGCTGAAAATGGCTTAATATTAGTTGACACAAAATATGAGTTTGGTTATGATGATAAAGGAAATATCTTCTTAATTGATGAAATTCATACTCCTGATTCTTCAAGGTTCTGGATAAAAGGCAGCTACGAAGAAAAATTTTCAAAAGGCGAAGAGCCGGAATACATTGACAAGGAATTTTTAAGGCTGTGGTTTACAGAGCACTGCGACCCTTACAAAGACGAAACCTTGCCTGAGGCTCCTGAAGAGCTTGTTGTTGAATTAAGCAGGAGGTACATCAGGCTTTATGAAATGATAACAAGTAATGAATTTAAAACAGAAGTGGGGGATGTTTCCGGAAGGATTGAAAAGAATCTGAAGGAAAAAGGGTATTTGTAAGTTCTATGATTTTTATTTTTACTTAAGATTTGACTTCAAAACATTTAAATAGATTCAAATTAATAACATATTATGACGAATAAAATCTTCAAATATTTAGTGCCTGTTTATATCGTATGGTTCATTGCCCAAATAATTTTCTTTTTCAGTTTTGTATTTTCCCAGATTGGCAAGGAAACAATGGATTTGAGTTTGATGGGCCTGTTGCTCTTATCTCATTTTTTAGTCATAATCTCAGGTATTGCGTTTACAATATATATGCTAGTTGATTGTGCATTGAGAAAGCTTAAAAAAGATTCACAAAAAGTTATGTGGGTTATCATAATTTATTTATTTAATGTATTTGGAGCAATAATATATTATTATATTCATGGCAAAAATCCAAGATAGATTAACCAATACTTTTAAATAAAACCTTAAACCAGTTTTCTGTATGAAACAAACAGCCATAAAAGCAGCAAAAGTTGCAGGAAAAGTAATGCTGGATAATTACGGCAACATAGGCAAGATTTCTTTTAAGGAAAGCAAAAAAAGCTTACTAACCCAGATTGATCTAAAGTCAGAAAAAGCTATCATTGAAACAATAAAAAAGAAATTTCCTGGGCATAATATAATAAGCGAAGAGTCTGGAACGCAAAACCAAAATTCAGAATACAGCTGGATTATTGACCCAATAGACGGAACAACGAACTACGCACAAAATATCCCGAATTTCTGTGTTTCAATTGCCCTGGCAAAAAATAAAAAAGTTATACTTGGTGTTGTTTATGAGCCGTTAAGAAAAGAATTGTTTTTTGCTGAAAAAGGCAAAGGGGCTTTTTTAAATAAAAAAAAAATTAAAGTTTCAGATAAAAAAAATATGGATGATGCTATTTTTGGATTTAGCATACCTTCTGAAACCCAAGTTTCTGTTAATACATTACACAGAATTGCAGAGATATTTCCTTTAGTGAGGGGGATAAGAAACAGCGGCTCTGCAGCATTAAATTTATGCAGTGTAGCCTGTGGAAGATATGATTCTTATTTTTCCAAATTTATCAATTCATGGGATGTAGCAGCTGGCTTTCTGATTGTTGAAGAAGCCGGAGGCCAAGTTACAGACCTCAAAAACAAGCTCTGGGATATAAGCAAAAAGCAAATAGCTGCTTCAAATAAAAAACTGCATGATAAGGTTTTAAATTTGTTAAGATGAACTACAAAGCAATTTTATTGTTATTGATATCTGCTATCTTATTAGGAATTGACCATGTCGTTCAAAAAGTTGTCTTAAACAGCGGCATAAGCTCGTTGACATTCGCATTTATAAGAATTTTAACTGCAGCCTTGTTTCTAACTCCTTATTTTTTCTACATACACAACAAAAAAAGATTTAAATTTACCAAACAAAACATAAGGGATTTAGCAATATTAGGAGTACTCGCTTCAGGTTTAGCTATGCTGTTTAAGCTGTCTGGCTTGTCCTACACAACTGCTACTAACGCAGGATTTATGCAGGTGATGGTGGCATTGTTTGCCATAATCTTCTCGTATTTTATCCTGAAAGAGCGGCTCCCAAAAATGTTCTTTGTAATACTCTCTATAATGCTTTTAGGCATCATGCTCATCACCACCCAAGGGGGCATTGTTTTGCCAAACAAAGGAGATATGATACTTCTGTTGGATGTATGCCTTGTTGGCTTTTCTGTAGTGTATGCAAAAAGGGTAATGAATTGGATGTCATCAAGGATAATAGCCTATGGCGGAGCAGTTTTCGGAGCAATTTTTCTAGCCTTGTTAATACCTTTTATTGGGTTTGATGATTTCAGTATTATCCTTCCAGTGCTTGGCTTAATCATCTTTTCAGGAATCAATTTTGCACTAAGGATTGTATTCACCTATAAAGCAATAGATATTGAAAATGCCTCAAACGTTACAACATTCCTCCTTTTAGCTCCAGTTGTAACGCTTATTATCGCAAACCTATGGTTGGGTGAAACACTTGTTATGATGCAGTACGCAGGAGTTTTGCTTGTATTCTTTGGAGCTGTAATGCTTGCAATGCTAAAGCCATCTAAGCATAATTTTGTTCACCATAATTGAACATATTTCTATTAAAAACCAAAAGTTTTATAAATAATGAACAATTAATATAAACATGGACGATAAAATAAAGGTCCATAAAAAAGTCATTATTAAAAATACCAATACTGTACAAACAGGATTACAATCAGTTGTGAACATGGTTGAGCTAATATTTTTTAATTTTTATTTTAAATTTTGATAATAAACAAAAAAATCATCAAAGAACAAAAAGAAAAAAAAATACTCAAATAATTGAGTGTGCGTTACAGCTCTTAATTGTAAAAATCAATGGCTTAAAGTTTTAATTAAAAATGGATTTATCAAAAATATTTACAAAAAAAAACATTGAAATCCTGGATTTATTGTTCAGGGAAAGCCTTCATCTCAGAGAGATAGCTGAAAAGCTGAACATAAGCCCTGCGCAGGTCCATAACACCATACAAACATTAAAGGAAAACAACCTTGTTGAAGAAGTTAAGGAAAAAAACAAAAAGATTATAATTCTGAACAAAAACCACCCATTACTTGGAGAGATAGAAAAATTACTGAACGTGGAAGGCAGTTTAAAAATGGAATATAAAGATGAAAAAATCAGATTATTTGATGCAATAAGCCCTTTTGATTTCAGGTATTATGGAAGAAAAAAATCAGCTTTTCAAAAAATCCAGCCTTATCTATCCGAATCAGGCTTTATTAAATACGCCTTAAAAGTCGAAGCTGCTTTAACAAAAGTTCTTACAAAAAGAAAAATATGCAGTGAAGAAATTGAAAAAGAAATTGAGCAAGCATGCCTTGAGGTAACGCCTGAGGAAGTATATGCAGAAGAAGACAGAATTAAGCATAACATCAGAGCCTTGACAAACTCAATAAGAAACAGGGTTTCAGACAAGGCAAAGCCTTATGTACATTTCACAACTACAAGCCATGACATCATTTGCACTGCAGATGCGGTTAGATTCAAAAAATTCACAGAAAATGTTTTGCTGCCTTTATTAATAGAATTTGAAAAAACCCTGATTAACCTGGCTCTAAGAGAAAAGAAGACAGTTCAGATTGGCAGAACTCATGGGCAGCACGCAGAGCCAATAACTTTCGGCTTTGCAATAGCCCAGTATGTTTCAAGATTCGGCGGTTCTATCCTCAAAATTAAAAAAGCGGCTGGTAATTTACGCGGAAAGATTGCAGGAGCAGTAGGAGCTTATAACGCTTCTAATTTATTTTTCGATGACCCTGAGGAGTTTGAAAAAGAAGTTCTGCAGGAATTACACCTAAAAGCTTCTCCAATATCTACTCAGGTAGTAGAAGCAGAATATATGGTTGATTTTGTAAATGCAGTTGAAACATCTTTTGGCGTTTTGGCTAATTTAGCAGATGATATGAGGCACCTGCAGAGATCTGAAATAGCAGAAGTAGGTGAAGAATTTGAAGCCAAACAGGTCGGTTCTTCAACAATGCCTCATAAAAGAAACCCAATAAATTTTGAGAATGTTAAGAGCATGTGGAAAGAAATCATGCCAAGAATTATAACCTGCTATTCTGACCAGATTTCTGAGCATCAAAGAGATTTAACAAACTCAGCATCAATGAGGTTTATTCCTGAAATCCTAACAGGCTATTATGTTTCTGTTGAAAGACTGAATAATATAATGTCCAAATTGGTTGTTGACCAAAAAAACATGGAGAAAAATTTCAACCAAAATAAAGAGATGATTGTTGCAGAGCCTTTGTATATATTATTGGCTGCACATAACCATCCTGATGCCCATGAGTATGTCCGCGAAAAAACTTTGGAAAGCCAGAAAACAGGAAAGCCTTTGAAAGACCTTGTTAATAAAGACCCTACAATAAAAGAATATCTTGACAAGTTTACTGACAAACAAAAAGAAGTTATTAACAATCCGGAAAAATATTTAGGCATTGCTGCTGAAAAAACAGAGAAAGTCTGCAGGGTTTGGAAGAAGGAGTTAAAGATTTAATTTCTCTCTTCACCACCAATCTTCACAACAACTTTTTTTAAAGTAATTTTTTTTCCAGATTCATCCAATGCTTTTTCTACTACATTATAAAGACCAGTACAGCATGGAACTTCCATTATAGCTATGGTTATTGAGTTTAAGTCATTCATCTCAATAATCCCTTTTATTTTCTCTTTATAGTTTTCTAAATCATCAAGTTTTGGACAGCCAATCGCAACACTTCTTCCTTTAATCAATCTTGAATGAAGATTGGGATTTGCAAAGCCAACACAATCAGCCGCAATCAACAGGTCTGAATTATTAAAAAATGATGCATTTGGCGGAAGTAGATTAAGCTGGATTGGCCACTGCCTCAATTCTGACTTATTTTCAACATCTTCAGAATCTGAATCTTCTTTTTTATCTGAAAAATCCTTTATCATAGTCCCTGGACAGCCGCAAGGTAGGTTTTTTTTCATTTTATTTTCTTCCATATTGATTTCAATATCATTCTCATTTAGATAATCAATTGCTTCCTGCAAATACCTGTCTTCACCATGCTCTTTCAGATGCTCTAAATGGGCTTTAACAGTATTTTTACCTTGCTTGACGATTTTTTCCATAACCTTTCTTTCATCATAAGGCTCTGCTTCCCTTTCAATAATCTCAATAGCATCTTCAGGACAATGTCCGATGCACGCTCCTAAGCCATCGCAGAATAAGTCGCTTATCAATCGTGCTTTTCCGTCTATAATTTGCAAAGCTCCTTCTTTGCAGTTTGGAATACACAACCTGCAGCCATTGCACTTTTCTTCGTCAATTTTAACAATCTTTCTTTTAACCATAAAAACAATGAAAATGCTTAAATATATAAATACCCAGTATCTTTTTTGAAACCTTATGGAATGTTTTTATTGTAAAGGTCAGGATCCAAAAAAATGCAAAATAAAGTCAGAGTTAGATATCTTGTCAGACAAATGGACTTTATTGATCTTAAGATTATTTTTTATTGGGAATAAAAAATTTAAGTTTAATGGGATAAAAAAAGAGCTAAAGCCAATAACCTCAAAAATACTGTCTGAAAAATTAAAAAAGCTAGTAAACTGCAGTTATTTAACAAAAAAAGAATATACTGAAAAATCAAAGAAAAGAGTGATTTATTCTGCAACAGAAAAGGTCAATAAATTAAAGTTAATTATCTCAAAATTTTCAGAATTATAATCAAGCAGTTAATAAAAACTTTTATATAAAACTAAATTATCCTTTTTCTCATGACTTTAATGAAAAAAGCCAGGTCTGGACTGATAACTAAACAGATGGAGATAGTTGCAGCTAAAGAAAATCTCAAGAAAGAATTCATAAGACATGGATTGGCAGAAGGGACAATTGCAATACCTGCTAATATAAAGCATAAAAATTTAGATCCTATCGGCATAGGCAATGGCTTAAAGACAAAGATCAATGCAAATATTGGAACTTCAAATCTAAAGTCAGATATTAATGGGGAGCTTGAAAAATTAAGCTTATGTGTCAAATACAAGGCAGATACTGTCATGGACTTAAGCACTAGCGGAGATTTAGATAAAATAAGAATCCAATTAATAAAAAATTCAAGCCTGCCTTTTGGCACTGTGCCTATATACCAGACAGTTAAAGACAACAAAACCATAGAAGCTCTTGCCAGTGAAGATTTTATTGAAACCATAGAAAAACAGGCAAAACAAGGTGTAGATTTCATAACAATCCATGCTGGCCTGTTAAGAAAAACACTGCCGTTATTAAAAACAAGAAAGATGGGCATTGTATCACGGGGAGGAGCAATAATCTCAAGGTGGATTAAATCAAACAATAAGGAAAATCCTTTTTATTCACAATTTGAGCAGATTCTGGATATTGCTTCTGAATATGATGTAACCTTGAGCTTAGGAGACGGCCTAAGGCCAGGATGTTTGGCAGATGCTACAGACAAAGCCCAATTAGCAGAGCTGAAAATCTTAGGTGATTTAACCTTAAGGGCATGGCAAAAAAACGTACAGATCATAATCGAAGGCCCAGGTCATATACCTCTTGACCAGATAAAATTCAATGTGGAAATACAAAAAAAATATTGCCATAATGCTCCTTTTTATGTCTTAGGGCCTTTAGTAACAGATATAGCTCCTGGCTATGATCATATAACTGCTGCAATAGGGGGAGCCTTGGCTGGCATGCACGGCGCTAATTTTTTATGTTATGTGACTCCATCAGAGCATTTGTCTCTGCCTAGCTTAGAGGATGTAAAACAAGGCATTATAGTAACAAAAATAGCTGCCCATGCAGTTGACATCGCTAACGGAATAAAAGATGCTAGAAATTGGGATGATGAAATGAGCAACGCCCGTTTTAACTTTGACTGGGAAAAACAGTTTAAACTAGCTCTGGATCCTGAAACGGCAAGAAAGAAAAGAAGCGACATTGAAAAAGATGAATACTGCAGCATGTGCGGCAAAGATTATTGTTCTATGAGGAATTATAAAGGGTAGATTATACATTTATCAAAAATTATTTAAATCTTTAATTCTTTTACTTCATGAGAGGTGGTTTTATGTCCAAGATTCTGGTTATCTTTGGCTCTAAGTCAGACAGTGAAACTTACAATAAAGTAACAAAAACACTTAAAGACCATAAAGTTGATTTTGAGCTTAAAGTAGCTTCCGCCCACAAGAATCCTGAAGAGGTGGAAAGAATAATCCAGGAAGATTACTCTGTTGTTATTGCAGGAGCTGGCTTGTCAGCAGCTTTGCCTGGAGTTATTGCTTCTAAAACTATAAGGCCTGTTATTGGTGTTCCATGCGAAGGCAATTATCAGGGATTAGATGCCTTATTGTCAATTGCCCAGATGCCTCGCGGTATTCCTGTTATGGCTGTAGGAGTTAATCAGGCAGAAACTGCAGCATTAAACGCAATCAACATGTTAAGAGAGCATGATGTTATAAGTATTATAGGAAACAAAAATGAAACTCCTGTTAAAGATGCTGTTGACGTATTCTCAAAAATGAATATCCAGTATAAATATGCTTCAGAAGCCTCGCAGACAAGCTTAAATATCGAGTTTGTATATTTTGACGAGCCTGTTGAGAAAAAAGAGCAGTTAGTGATTTACTGCCCCTTGCTGCTGAGAGAAGATGACAAAGCAGAGGCTGCATTAAATCTGTTAAAACATTCTAATCACGGTTTATGGGTCGGCCTGAACAATGGAGTCAATGCTGCTGTAGCCGCTGTTGAAATAATGAACATAAAAAATAAATATGAGCAAAACCTCCTTGAGTACAGGAAAGAATTAAGATAAGATGGATGAAAAGATTGAATGTCCGCAATGCAAGAGTGAGATGGAACTAACAGGAACAAGAATAGTTGCTAATACGCAATATAAAGTTCTAAGATGCAGGAAATGCAATTACCAGGTAGCAAGGCGCAAAGATTGATTATTTCTTTAAGTGTTTCTCTTTGATTTTAATGCTATTTGTTCTGCTCCAGAAATATGATTTGAATCAACCTAGTGATAAACTGAGTTAAAAAGGGTTAAAAAAATAGAGACCAATTCTGATAGTAATATCAGTTCAATAATTGTAGATTTTAAACAGAAACTTTTAAATATAAGTTAGTCAAGACTAACTTTTAATGGAAAAATTAAGCTCAAGCCAGGAAGATTATTTAGAAGCCATTTATCTGATAAAAAAAGATAAAAAATCAATTAAGTCAATAGAAATTGCTAGAAGATTGAATGTTAAAAAGCCTTCTGTAACTGTAGCAGTAAAAAAACTTGCTAAAAAAGGTTTTCTAAACTACAAAAAATACAATACCATAACGATGACTGGTTGGGGAGAAAAGATAGCTAAAGATATTTATAAAAAACATGAAATATTATTGAAATTTTTTGTTGATGTTCTAAAAATAAAAAAAAGTGTAGCTGAGGAAGATGCTTGTAAAATTGAGCATACTTTAAGTAAGACTACATTAAATCGATTAACAAGGTTTATAAAAACAGTGAAATAAAATGGAAATCCCTCTGTCAAAATTAAAATCAGGAGAAATAGGGATAATAAAGCAATTGAGAGGTGGTCTTGAATTTCAAAGAACAGTAAATTCATTGGGGGTTATAGTGGGAAAAAGGATTAAAGTCATATCAGTGCAGCCATTAATGGGACCAGTAGTGATCAGTATGGATAATATGCAAATAGCTATTGGGAGAGGCATGGCAACTAAGATTATTATAAAACAATGAAAATTCTATTAATTGGCAATCCCAATGTCGGTAAAAGTGCTATTTTTTCAAGGCTAACTGGAATTGATGTTAAGGTATCGAATTATGCCGGTACCACAGTCGAATTTAAAAAAGGATGTATGCCTTATCAAGGCAAAACAGTAGAAGTAATTGATGTTCCCGGAACTTATTCTCTTAAACCAACAAACAAGGCAGAGAAAGTTGCAGTTGAAATGTTAAAAGAGGGAGATTTAGTAATAAATATTGTTGACGCAACAAATCTTGAAAGGAACCTAAGTCTGTCATTTGAACTGATGGAAAAAAATGTTCCGATGGTTATAGCTTTGAATATTTGGGATGAAGCTAAACATACAGGGATTAATATTGATGTGAAAAAACTTGAAGGATTACTTGGAGTTTCAGTAATCCCTACAATTGCTTTGACTGGCGAAGGGATAAAAAGACTTATGAAAAATTTGCAAAAAGTTAAAATCTTAAAAACAAAAAAATATTCTGATAAAGAAAGATGGAGTAGGATAGGCAGAATTATCAAACAAGTGCAAAGAATTGAACCTAGGTGCCATACATTTTTGGAAAGATTAAGTGATGCTAGTATAAATCCTATTGCAGGTATCCCCATAGCTATAATGATTATGCTTCTTTCTTTTACAATAATAAGGTTTATTGGAGAAAATCTTATTAGCTATGTTTTTGATCCTTTATTTGAACTTTATAGGCCTTTGGTTATATGGGTTGGTGGATTATTTGGGCAAGGTTTTATAAATGATATTCTGATTGGAAATCTGATTAATGGCCAGATAGATTTTACCCAGAGCATGGGTTTATTGACGACTGGTTTTTACGTGCCAATAGCGATGGTTCTACCTTATGTTTTTTCTTTTTACATCATCCTGGGGTTTTTAGAAGATTTTGGTTATTTACCCAGGTTGGCTGTTTTGATTGATAATGTAATGCATAATCTAGGCATGCATGGTTTTTCGATTATTCCTATGATCCTGGGTCTTGGTTGTAATGTCTCTGGAGCATTATCCACAAGGATTTTATGCTCAAAAAAGGAAAAATTTATTTCTGCCACTTTAATGGCAATTTCGGTTCCCTGTATGGCCCAGACAGCGATGGTAATCAGTTTAGTCGGTCCTTATGGAATCTCGGGAATAGGAACAGTTTTTTTGACACTATTCTCAGTTTGGATTATTGTTGGATTAATTCTTAATAAAACTATTGGTGGAAAAAGCCCTGAATTATTTATGGAAATATCACCTTACAGAATCCCCTACTTCAAGGCGTTATTAAAAAAATTATGGATGCGCATAAGGAGTTTTGTGACTCATGCAATTCCTTACATGCTTTTTGGTGTGCTAATAATCAATATCCTTGATACATTAGGCATTATTTCATTTATAGGCAATATTGCTGCACCTGTAGTAGTCAATATTTTTGGACTGCCAAAAGAAGCAATTGCTGCCTTGATTGCAGGCTTTTTAAGAAAAGATGTTGCTATAGGAATGCTACTTCCATTGAGCCTTAGTTTTAAACAACTGATAATTGCAAGCGTTATATTAACAATGTACTTTCCATGCGTTGCTACTTTTGTTATTTTAGTTAAGGAATTAGGAACTAGGGCCATGATTCGGTCTGCTTTGATTATGGTCTTTGCTACTTTAATTGTAGGTGGTTTGTTGAATTTGGTGATCTGGTTTTAAAATATTGATTGAACAATATTAAAGTGCACAAAATTACTCTGGTGAAATATCCTGCAGCAGAAGTTCCTGTTGATATCAAAACCATATATACAACAAAAACATTTAAAATAACCTTTTGATTTCTTTGCTTTATGAAAATATATATTCAGACTCACGGTTGCAGCAATAATTTTTATGAATCTGAAATCATGATGGGCATTTTAACTAAAAATGATTTGGAAATAGTCAACAGCCCGGAAGATTCTGATATTATCATAATAAACATCTGCACTGTTAAAGGTATTGAGACTACCTTAAAAACCATAAGAAACCTAAAAGGAGAATATCCTGATAAGAAATTGATAATAGCGGGTTGTATTTCCAAGGACATCATAGAAGAGATAAGAAAGATTGATGAAAATACACCTTTAGTCAACACCCATAACATAATGTCCATTGTTGAAGTGATTGAAGAATTAACACAAGGCAATGTCTTAGAAGCTTTGGCAAGATCCAAAGAAGACAAGATAAATTTGCCTAAAATAAATTTCAACAGAATTATAGGCATTGTGCCTATTGCTTCTGGCTGTGTAGATTATTGCACTTATTGCTCTGTAAAGCTGATAAAAGGCCATATCTATTCTTATCCTAAAGAAAAGATAATTGAAGAAGTCAAAAATAACCTAAAAGATGGCTGCAGGGAAATATGGATAACAAGCCAGGATAATGGGGCTTATGGGCTGGATAATGGAGAATATAAATTAATTCAGTTAATAAAAGAAATTCTGAAGCTAAAAGGTGATTTTAAAATAAGACTGGGGGTGCTGAATCCAAGGCATGCTCTGAAGATGATTGATAGTTTAATAGAGATTTATCAATATGATAAAATGTTCAAATTTATTCATATCCCTGTTGAGTCCGGGAACAATGAAATATTGACCTTGATGAAGCGTAAATATAACATATTTGAATTTAGGGATATGGTGGATAAGTTAAGAAGTAAAGTAGAAGGTATAACCCTTGCAACTGATATGATAGTCGGGTTTCCTAATGAAACAGAAATCCAGTTTCATGATTCTCTCCAGTTAATCCAGGACATAAAACCAGATTTCTTAAACATCTCGAGATTCCATGCAAGGCCAAATACCCGAGCTTTTAAGATGGAGCAGATAGATGACAAGCGTATAAAAAACCGAAGCATGGAAATAACGCAGCTTTTTATGAACATTGCTGAAAAAGAAAATAAAAAATGGATTGGCTGGGTAGGGGAAATTTTAATTGAATCCCAAGGCAAGTATGGAACATTTATTGGAAGAACATTTAATTACAAGCAGGTTGTCTTAAGGGGAAATTTAGAGTTGGGAAATAAAGTTAAAGTAAAAATAAAGGAAGCGACAGCGCACTATCTCAAGGGAGATGTTTTGGAGAAGTTGTGAGTTTGTTTAATACCTAACCAGTTTATGAAAATAAAGGCTTACTATTGATAAAAAAACAAATAAAAATAATTAAGACCCTAACTCCCTCTAATAGATAAAAAACAAAGAAAAAAAAGATTAAACCAATTCTTTAATATCCTTAAACTTGTCCATCATCCCTAAATCTTTTGCAACAAGCTCATAGGTAATAAAGCCTTTGTATGTGTTAACTCCTTCCATAAAGCCTGCATCTTCCTTAACAGTATCAACGCCTTTCTCTGCTAATTTCAAAGCATAAGGTAAAGTCGCTGAAGTCAGGGCAATTGTTGAAGTTCTTGGATAAGCACCGGGCATATTTGTCACACAATAATGTATCACATCATGCTTCATATAAACAGGGTCTGAATGCGAAGTTGCTTTGGATGTTTCAATACATCCTCCCTGGTCGATTGCTACATCAACAATAACCGAGCCAGGTTGCATACTCTTGACTATCTCTTCACTAACAACAGTAGGGGCTTTTCCACCAGGAAGCAAAACAGCTCCAACCAGCAAGTCAGCATCTTTCAAAACCTGTTTGATATTTTCCTCGTTTGAGACTAAAGTTTTAACTCCTGGAATTTTCTGTTCAATCTGCTTTAGCCTTTCTTCATTTATATCCAGAACATAAACTTCAGTTCCTAATCCTACAGCTGTCTTTGCAGCGTGCTCTCCAACAAAACCTCCGCCAAGAACAACAACCTTTCCTGAAACTATGCCGTTTACATTTCCAAGCAAAACTCCTCTTCCTTTGTTGAATTTTGCAAGGTAATAAGCTCCAATCTGTGGCGCCATATTTCCAGCAACAGCGCTCATAGGCGCAAGCAAGGGAAGTTTTCCTTCATGCTCAACAGTCTCGTAGGCAATGCCTGTTGTTTTTCTCTCCAGCAAAGCTTCTGTTAAGCTCTTAGTGGCTCCTGCTAAATGCAGATACGTAAAAACAATCTGATTTTCCTTAAGGAATTTATATTCGGACTCAAGAGGCTCTTTGACTTTCAATATCAATTCACAATCCCATGCTTCATCAGCTGAAACAATTTTTGCCCCTGCCTGCCCATACTCATCATCAGTAAATCCGCTGCCTGAGCCAGCATCTGTTTCAATAAGAATTTCATGGCCAGATTCAGCAAACCTTTTAACACCTTCAGGAGTTATTGCAACTCTGTTTTCTTTATCCTTGATTTCTTTTAGTACACCGATTTTCATATTCATCACCTTCATAATTTTTAATTGTTATTTTTATTAGAATAATTGATTGCTTTTAAACTTTTTTGGTTTGTTTATAAGGTCATGTGGGTTGTCTCATCCCAGAAGCGCACCCTAAGAAAACTATCGTTAAATCGCGATGTTCAATAAAATTTAAGTTCCTTTTTTAGCAATAGGGGGTTTTTATCTCAAAAGGGTTTTCCATTTTGATTTAAACGCACATATAACCTGTTTTACAAAAGATTTTTAAAAAACAATGTATTCCTCAATTTGGTGATTGATATGGACCATTGTAACAAAGAAGGAGATACAGGAAAAATGTTAATAGAAAAGTTCGGTTCCGATTATGATTTTATTAAAACCCAAAAAGCCCAAAAATTATAACAAAGAATGAAAAAAGAACATTTCCGATTATGTGATAAAGTTGAAAATGGAGAATTCAATGGAGAAACTTTCGCCCGTAAGGCAAATGATTTATTTGATAAATACTTTAAATTAATTGGACAAGTTATTGGTCCAGAAGATTATCAAACCATTTTTGGGCAGTCGATTGATACCCCTTGGGTAATAATAAATCCTAATATCGCACGTAACTTTTATTATACTAATAAATCTTAATCAATTAATCATTTTTTATTCTATAGAGCAAGGATACTACACACTTTAGTGTGTATAGGAATTGATCCTTGCTTTCCTCCGTAAGTTTTTTCTACCATTTTAGATTATAAGAGTGTGCGCAACGAAAATTGGCGCACGCACCCAATTTACCTTCAA
>JADHVE010000071.1 GCA_016784195.1 Candidatus Woesearchaeota archaeon
TTTTGACAAAAGGAAATCTATTATTTACGCAGTTAACAAGTGTGTCATAATTCAAAGTATACAGGTTAAACCTCATATAGACAACATTATTCTCCAGTTTTTTCCCTGCCTTTTCAGCAATTATCAATGACGTAGCACCAATACAAGAGGCTATCTTCCCCATCTCTTCAGCATATCCTTTGCTTATTGAATTTACATCTTCTAAAGCTTTTATCAGCAGGATTCTTTCATCGCTTCTTGCCAGAACATCAAAGCATGTTTTGGTTAATTGTTTTACAGTAAACCCTTTCCTTAACAAGAAAACACTGATATTTTCAATAAGGCCTTTTTTCATTTTGATTTTTTACTAATAATTTTTATATTCTAAGTTAATATTAAGCTTTTTTAAAAACATTTCGGAACTAAGAGCGCAAACAGGAGCACGCACAGTTATGAACTCGGTCGTGTTTTATTTTTATTAAAATCTTAAAGGCCTAAAAAAACAAACAAAAAACAGAACTAAAAAATATTCAAATAATTGTGCATGCGCAGAATGTCTATTTGTAAAAATTTAAGGACAAATAAAAATATAAAAATATAAATATAACTTAGGTATAAATAAAAATATGATAATAACAATATCGGGAAAAGCAGGCTCTGGTAAAAGCACAATAGCAAAGCTGTTGGCAAAAAAGCTAAGCTTAAAGCATTATTCTATTGGAGATTTAATGAGGAAGCTGGCAAAAGAAAAAAAGATTTCCTTGTTGAAATTGAGCAGATTGGCAGAAAAAAACCCCTCAATAGACAGAGAATTAGACAAAAAACAGATTGAGCTTAAAAAAGAAGAGAACTTTGTAATTGATGGTAGGTTAACAGCATTCTTCATTCCAAATGCGGACTTTAAAATCTTCCTTGATGCAATGCCTGAAGTAAGAGCAAAAAGGATCATGAATGACCAAAGAGAAGAGGAAAAAGGCAAAGATATAGAAGAAATGACAAAAATCATGGAACAGAGAGAAAAAAGCGAAAAAAAGCGCTATAAGGAATATTACAACATTGATTACTATAAAAAAGATTTATACAATCATATGATTGACACAACAGATTTGAGTGTAGATGAGGTTATAGGTAAGATAACTGATATTATTAAAAAACAAAAAGTTTTATAAATACTCCTCTACTACTAAAAAACTATATTTCTCCTTAATCTAAATTTGAGGTAGAAGTAATTAAAAGATGAACGTAAAAATTAAAGATTTTATAGAAATTGAATACACTGGCAAGCTTAAGGCAGAGGATATTATATTTGACACAACAGATGAAAAGCTGGCAAAAGAAAACAATATCCATCAGGAAAATTCAAATTACGGTCCAACAATAATCTGCCTTGGAGAAAACCAGATTCTAAAAGGTCTGGATGATCAATTGATTGGTAAAGAAACAGAAAAAGAGCATACAATTGAGTTAGCTCCAGAAAATGCATTTGGAAAAAAAGATGCTAAGTTAATGCAGCTTATACCTACATCAAAATTCAGCCAGCAGAACATAAGGCCTGTTCCGGGTCTCAGATTAAACATAGACGGCCTCTTAGGAACAATAAAAACAGCCTCAGGAGGAAGGAATCTTGTGGATTTTAACCATCCTTTTGCTGGAAAAGACATTATTTACAAAGTAAAAATAAACAAACTAGTAACAGATGACAAGGAAAAAGTAAAAGCATACCTTGAAGTAAGCCTGAATCTAAAAGATTTAAGTTTAAACATAGAAAACAGCAAAGCAAATATAACTCTCAAAAAAGAATTTCCGAAAGAGGTAAGTGAAGAACTAAGCAAAAAAATAACAGAATTAATACCCAATATAAAAAAAGTAGAATTTACTGTTGAGGGAGTAAAAAAATAAATAAGTTTAAATATAAGTAATATTTTTAAATACTCATAAAAAAGTTGGAGGGTAAAAGTGGAAATTAATGATGCTCCGGCACAAGAAAATTTTTCTCAAGAGCAAAACCAGAAGTCTACAGGAGATTTAAACACAGATGCTGAGTTAGAGCAATATATTTCAAAACAAAGGGCTACAATAAAAGTCATAGGAACAGGCGGAGGCGGAAACAACACAATCAACAGGATTTCAGAAGTAGGCATTGTAGGCGCTGAAACCATAGCAATTAACACAGATGCCCAGGATTTACTATACACTACTGCTAATAAAAAGCTGCTTATTGGAAGAGAAACAACCAAAGGGTTAGGGGCAGGCTCTGAGCCAAGATTAGGCGGAGAAGCAGCAAAGGAAAACGAAGCAGATATTAAAAAGATAGTCCAAAATTCAGATATGGTTTTTATTACATGCGGCTTAGGTGGAGGAACCGGAACAGGATCAGCTCCAGTCATTGCAGAAATAGCAAAAAAAGTTGGATGTTTAACCGTAGGCATTGTGACTTTGCCATTTGCAATGGAAGGCCAAAGAAGATATGAAAATGCTATTGCAGGCCTTGAAAAAATGCAGCAGCTTGTTGATACTTTAATAGTAATCCCAAATGATAAATTGCTTGAATTAGCGCCTGATTTGCCATTGCATACAGCATTTAAGGTTGCAGATGAAATTTTGACAAATTCAGTAAAAGGCATTGCAGAGCTTGTCACAAAAGCAGGTTTGGTAAACCTTGATTTCGCAGATATAAAGACTGTCATGAAAGGCGGTGGCGTTGCTTTAATTGGCGTTGGCGAATCTGATAGTGAAAATCGTGCAGTTGAAGCAGTTGAAAAGGCAATTGCAAACCCTCTGCTGGATGCTGATATCTCAGGGGCAAACGGTGCTTTGATCAATGTTGTCGGTGGAGAAGATATGACATTGGATGAAGCAAGAAAAGTTGTGGAAACAATTTCAGAAAAGCTTGATGAAGATGCCTGCATAATATGGGGTGCTCAAGTTTCAAAAGACATGGAAAAAACAATAAGGGTTATGCTGATTGTAACGGGTGTTAAATCCTCCCAGATACTAGGAGGGGGAATAAAAGAAATAGACAAGAGGAAGAAAGAGATTGAAACAGAACTGGGGATTGAATTTCTTGACTGAAAATGGACGAAAATTCTATCTGGTTTAAATTACAAAGATTTACAAAAGAATGCATTAGGGTATTGAAAATCACAAAAAAGCCGGATAAAACTGAATTTTCAACAATAGTCAAGATGTCGGGTTTGGGTATGATTATTATTGGTTTATTGGGTTTTACAATATCGATGGTACATGCCCTGATTTTTTCGTAAAAAAATTAATGATTAAAAAAATATTAAAATGTCAGAAGAAAAAAACCAAGCAACAATTTTTGCTTTGAGAACAACAGCAAATCGTGAAGACCAGGTAATGGATTTTGTTACCAGCAATGCTAAAAGAAAAAAGTTAGAAGTATATTCAGTAATAAAACCTCATGGTATGCGCGGTTATATTTTCTTAGAGGCTGCAACAAAAACAGATGCAGAGCAGTCAGCATTTAATGTCCCTTATGCCAGAGGTATCCTGTCAAAACCAGTGGAATACAGAGAGATAGAGCATATGCTCGAACAGATCAAGCATGAAGTGAATATCCAAAAGAATGACATTGTTGAGATAATCTCGGGCCCTTTCAAAAGAGAACAGGCAAAAGTAGCAAGAATAGACAAAACCAAGGAAGAGGTAGTTGTTGAATTATTGGAAGCAGCAGTCCCTATCCCTATCACAGTAAGGTTAGACTCAGTTAAAGTTATCAGAAGAGAAACAGAGGAAGATGACGAAACAGAAGAGTAATATTTATAAATAAAACTAGGTTTCTTTTAACTATTAAAAATGGCCAAAGAAAATGTAGAAATATTGGTAGAAGGTGGAAAAGCTACAGCAGCACCTCCATTAGGCCCAGCATTAGGCCCTTTAGGAGTGAATATTGGCCAGGTTGTTGCAAGTATAAATAAAAAAACTGAAAATTTCAAGGGTATGCAGGTCCCTGTTAAAGTTATAGTTGATTCTGATACTAAAGAATTTGATATTGAAATAGGAACCCCTCCAGCCTCTGCTTTACTGAAAAAAGAGGCAGGCATAGAAAAAGGTTCTGGCAACCCAAAAACAGATAAAGTTGCAGATATCCTTATAGAACATGCTATCAAGATAGCAAAGATGAAAGAAGGAAACTTGCTTGGAAAAACCTTAAAAGAAAAAGTCAAGGAGATTGTAGGAACATGCAATTCAATGGGAATTCTAGTTGAAGGCAAGCCTGCTGTTGAAACAATTCAGGATATTAACGCTGGCAAATTTGACAAAAAGATTAAAGAAGAAAAAACAGAGCTTTCTGCAGAAGAAACAGATAAGTTAGAACTAGAGAAGGAAAAACTAGCAGAAGAGATAGAACAAAGAAGAGCTGAGTTTGAAAAGACTGCTAAGGAAATTATTGCTACTATGGCTAAAAAAGAAAAAGGAGAGATCAAAGCTAAATTAGTAGAAGCCGGAGTTCCAGGTACAATCATCAAGGAATTACTGCCTGCAGAAGGCGAAGCAGCTGAAGGCACCGCCCCTGCTGAAGGCGATGCTAAACCAGCAAAAGAAGAGCCTAAGAAACAAGAAAAGAAGAAATAATCAGTTTATTTGGTCTGTTCTTTTATGTTTAGAAATCGCTTGCGATTTCTGACATCCTAGAAATCTTTGATTTCTATGATATTTTAAATTTAATTTTTTTAACAATTCTAATATTCTTTGTTTTTCCTTTCCTACACCTTTCCAGTCAAGTAAAACAAAATCAACTTTTTCCTGAGTTTTTTCTATAGCCTGCAAAATCATTTCCTGATTAAGCTTCTCCAAAGCATATTTTGGGCAAATATGCCCTATAGCAATATCGGTTCTTAAAATAATCTTGTTAAAATTCAGGCAATAATGAATCCCCCCGATTCCAAAAGCAGCTTTATATCCTTTTTTTTCTCTTTCAAAAACCTGGATTATTGTTTTTGCAATTATCTCTGCAGCATTTTTATCTTTCCATTCATTCTCTGAGCTTCCGATTTCAATAAAAAAGCACGGCTTCTCAATAAAAGGCCCATGATGTGTAGCTTCTAAAGTGCATTCATAACCTGAATCTTTTGCTAGCGCATTCAAAATCAAAAAAGCATCTTTAATTAAAGAAGGCGCAGCTATGCATAGTTTCTTGTCAAAACCCCCAAACTCAGCTTTATCCCAGTTCCCCGGAGTGTGTATGCATAATGTTTTTATTCCAGACTTTGCGCTATGCCTCGTAGCAAAAACAAACAACTCAGCAGCTATTTCGTTATCCAAACCATTTGCATAGATTGTATTTTCATTCAGAGTATATAATCTTATTATTCCTCCATTAACAATTGTTTCATAAACAGAATTATCATTAAATATTCCATTTATTTTTTTGAAATCAAATAATTCTAATAAAGAATCTTTGATGTTCATGCCAGAAATATCCTGTTTGCTTACTACAATAGCTATTCTCATGTTTAAAAGA
>JADHVE010000072.1 GCA_016784195.1 Candidatus Woesearchaeota archaeon
TGAAGCCGTCCCACAATCTAAAAAACTCATAAATTTTAAAAAGAAAAAATACTTAGCAGCCCTGAGATGCTTTCAACCTCCAAATCTTCTGGAGGTTGTGTGCTATGCAAGCCAAATTAAACTCGATTTTCACTTTATCAACACCCCTTAGGAGAAACTCTCTAAATCCAAGGTTCTGCTTTAGGTTGCCATATACTGGCTCCACAGTTATTTTCCTCAAGCCATATATTTTCTTTGACTCTAGCTTTTCCATTTTCTCTTTCATCCTAAGTCTTTCTCTGAAAAACTCAGGAACGTGCTTTCTTACCCTCTTTTCTTTGTTGTAATAGACAAGAATCTTTTTTCCATTATTCTTCCTTATGTAAAAATGATGGTAAGGCAACCTTACACCCCTAACAATAACTTCATCATTCTCCCAATCATATTCATACTTATCATGATTCAAAGTTTCCCTTTTCCCATCCAATTTTTGTGCTTGTGCTCTGCTTGGAACATAAAGATCAATATCATTATCTTCAGCAAACTTAATATTGTTTCCATCGCTGTAGCCGCAGTCTAATCCAATTTTAGTCTCATCATTCAATTCAATATTGTTTTGTACATTCTTCATCTGTGGAATAAACTGTTTGACATCATGTTTGTCTTGACAAACATCATTTGCCAAAATGATTTGATTCTTATCAACACTCAACTGCGTATTATAGCTCAACTCAGCAAACCTTTTCTTAGTCTGCATTGTCCTTGCTTCTGGATCTGAAATTGAAACTTTCTTCAAAGAATATTTTTCAAGCTCATTCTTTGCTTTTTTGATTATCTTCTTAATCTTCTTTTTGTCTTTTGACTTGTTATACTCCCTTACAATCTTCTTCATATCCTTCCTGTCCATTCCAGTAAGCCCATCATTTGCATTATCGCCGTATAATTCATCCTCTAATTCATCCAAAGCAATGTCCTCTTTAATCATCTTCTCAATTGCTTTGTCAAGCTTATCAATTACTTTTTTGTTAAAGTATCTTTTGTTTCCTGCGTATGCTTTTAATGTTGAGCCGTCTATTGAGATAAAGCTTAAGTCGACTAACTTATTTTTTGTTGCAAGTTCAACAGTTTTCTTAAATGCGTTTTTAACAAATTCAGGATTGTCTTTTCTAAAGCGGTTAATTGTTCTCCAGTTAGGATTTACTTTCTCTGACAAATACATAAATACAATATTCTCAAATGTAGCTTTAGCAAGCTTTCTTGAACTTCTTATTTTGCAGAGCAGCCCATACACAAGAATCTTCATTATGATTCTTGGGTGGTATGCTGGATGGCCTGCCCCTTCATAAATCATGTCAAACTTTGTAAAGTCTAATGTTTCAACAAAGTCTTCAACTAAAAAACAAATGTGGTCTTTAGGTATCATATCTTTAATAGATAAAGGCAGAAGCCAATTTTGGTTTTTGTTTGATTCGATGTAGGACATAGAAATCACCTCATTTTTATTGATTTTATAGACGAAGGAATATATAAATCTTTCGGTCTCTCGTCGAGAAATAAATTTACTGGATTGGTAATTGTGGGACAGCCTGACATGTTAAATACAATAAAATTTCCATTTCTCGACGGTAAAAACGGGGGAGTTCGTGCTTCGCACATATAGTCTTTTTCTTTGAAAAAGAGATTTATTTTAGAAAGGGGGAGTTCTTAATTAAAGGGGGAGTTCCTAGTCCTAACGGACATCTACGCTTTTACTTCGTAAAAGAAAATTATATTGGAAAGGGGGCGAGAAAAAAGAATTTGAATTTCTTAATTATATCATTCTTGATTCAGATAAGCATTGCAGTGTTTAAAGAATATTTTTGCATTTTTTAATGATTCATTTGCTGGTTCAATATTTGCCTGTGAGATTGTGTTGTATGTAAAATCTCCTCTCTTTTTCTTTTCTGATTTAAAGATCTGCAAGAGACTTTCTGCTTTTACAATCATTTTCTTATAAATCATAAACAATTTTGCATCTAATACTCCTGTATCAATAAACTCTTTTTTGAAAGCATCTAATGTTTTTCTATGTGCTTCTGGAGCTTTAGTGTCTATGTTTTTTGTTAAGAGCATTGCTTTTGCACAATAGAATATAGAATAATAGCAATGGCTTATAACTCCACTGTAAAATGTTTCATCCTCTGGAATATCAAAATTATTAAGTAGTTTGTTGCCTGATGATTCTAAGAGTAATATTCCCATATTCATCTCAGTTCTTGCTCGTTTTAAGTATAATTCAACCTTTGAATCCATTTTGAAGACCTCTCAATAGTATTTTATAATATGAACTTATTCCATTAACGATTATGTGATTCTTAGTACATTCTTTTCCATAATTAAATTCTTTGTTTATTAGCATTTGGTAAAATTCTTCTTCAGTAAATACGAATCCATGAACTTCAGGTATTGTCAATTCTCCCTCTTTTAAAGCTATTTCAAAAGGTTTTTTATTTGCTTCTGGGATTATTATTGCAATATCTAAATCTGAATCTTTTGTTTGCTTGTTTTTTGCATAACTTCCAGTTATTAAGAGAATGTAGAATGAAGTTTTGATTTTTTTTTCTATCTGTTGTATTACTTTGTAGGGGATTTGCTTGTTTTTTTGCTTTAGAACCGTTTCTGCTAACATAAAATGATCCAATTCTTTAGTATTTTCATTGATTTTGTATATGTTTGTGTTTCCCCTTTTTTCTTTTTTTAGGATTGTTTTTGAGAATTTTTCTAAAGCTTCATAGACATAATGATGAGACTTGTTTTTTGTTGCGGTTTTTATCTCTGTTAAAGTAAAATCTTTCCATGGCTCTTTGATGAAAGGTATGAGTAATTCTATCTCTTTCTTTAATTGTCCACTTTTATGGATAGAACTATCCACTTTATTGGTTTTTGTCATTTTGTTGATTAATCCTTTTTTTTAGATATTCTGCAAGATTCTTATCACAACAATAAACATAACAGCCTTTTTGTCCTCTAGTCATAAGAGTTCTATAAGTATTCTTAATTATCTCATCTGCAACTTTTTTAGCTTTTTCAGGATCTTTTTTAAACATCCCTTTAATTCCAAACAAAGACTTATCTGTTATTGCTCTTTTTGTAAAATCTGTGATTATACCTTCTTCATATCTTAAATCGTTTCCGATGATAACTCCAACATAATCAAATTCTAATCCTTGTGACGTATGAATACAACCAATCTCATTTACTGATTCACTGTCAATTGCCCAAGTAGAAGTATTTCCTAAGTTCCAACTCATTGAAAAGTCAAACTCTTTAATGTTAATATCATGGATGTGTGTTTTATTTTTTCCATCCTTATTCCAATTCCAACAATATCCTGCTAAAAGCCTAGCTTTATTACTTAAAGAATTTTTTTCTAAAACTAATCTTTTCAATTCATTTGGATCATCTATAACCCTAAAATAATATTCTTTATCAAAACCATCATAATTTGCAGTTTTTCTTATTTCTAAAACATCATCTAACCAAGCAAGATAACCATCTGAACCATTGCATCTAAATTGAGATTCTAGATTTAATATTTTGAATTCTGCACCTTGTTCTTCTGAAAATTTTATGATTGTATCTTTTCTTCCAATATCATAAATGTCCACTCTTTGACTTTCGTCGATAAAGAAGACACTAAATTTAGATGAACGAATAATCTCTTTTATTTGGTTTTCACCTTTGTTTTTAAAAAGACCTGACTTTTTATTTAATCTATGTGCTTCATCAACAATAAGTGCGTCAAACAAGTTAGGTTTGCAATCGTGAAATATCCCTGAACCTTTAAACAAATTATCAATATGAGATTTTGTAACACTACCTTTTAATTTGGCAGAGTAAACATTTCTAGGTGCGGAATTTTTTGAAATATAATGAGTTACACAATTTTTAGAAGTTAAATGAACAAGTAAATTAATAGCTAAAACAGATTTTCCAGTTCCAGGACCTCCCTCAACAATTAATACTCTTTTCTTTTTATCTTTATGTGATTGTACTGCCATTTTTGTGCCTTCTTCATATACGACTTTTTGATCATCAATCAAAGTAAATTCTCTATTACCTTTAATCATATTTTTAAGAGAATCTTGAAGAGATTTAGAGGGTTTTAATCGACCTTTATCAATTTTGTATAATGCTTCCCGATTATCTCCTATTTTTATGAATTTTTTAATAAAATCTCTTAGAATCATAGCATCTCCTTTTGTATAAACAGGAGCTTGCTTAATGTAGAATTTATAGACATCATCTTCAATTTCAGGGTAAGTAGTCTTATTCAGGTTGTGTAAATAAGCACAAGGATGAATTCCTATTGATTCATTTTGTACAGTCTCATTAAAGTCTTTAATAAGATTATAATAAGACCATGCTTGATATGAAGGGTGAGTTGTTTCATGAAAACCTCTTCCCAAAGGTGTTTTGATTATCCCATCTTTATCACTAACAAGTTCCACTTCAGACCATTGTTTAAGTTCAATTATGATAACTGAAGATTTTCCTTCATCAGACTTTCCTGAAATCATAAAATCAACACGTTTACTTGTTGAAGGAATTCTAAACTCAATTGCAATACCTGCTTCATTAGGAATTTCTTTGGTTTCAAGAACAAGATACATATCTTTCATAGAGTTAGTCCAAGAAGCAATTTCTTTTTTTGTGGTTCTACCTACTTTTTCTTGGTAAGCCTCGTAAATTTCTTCATCAATAGTTCCATTTACAACTGAATTCAAAAACAATTCTTTTGTTCCTTCATAAACTAACATATTAATACTCCGAATATTTTTTATTGCATCCTTTCACCTTATCAACAGGATACTTTTCATTATTTTTCATTATCTTTTTATTTAGTTCTGTAGTCAAATCTATATTATATCTTTGAGCTAATCTTACTAAGAAATAAAGAACATCAGCCATCTCTTCAGTTAATTCTTGTTTTTTACTCTTATTCTCAAACATTTCATTCACTTGTTTTTCAGATTTAAACCTAAAATGTTCTAACAATTCAGAAGCTTCTGTAACTATTCCTATAGCTAATTCTTTTGCATTATGAAATTGATCCCAATCTCTCTCCTCACAAAAAGTTCTTACTTTTTCTTTGAGATGACTTATTGTCTTTTCATTATCACTCATTTTCTCGCCCCTCTTTTTCTTAATTCTTCTTCCATACACTTTTCAAATTGACGAGATACTATCCAACCTTCTTGCTTACAAATCTCTCTATATTTATCATAAAGTTTAGAATTTACTTTTAATGTGATATTTTTTGATTCCATTTAATCCACCTAAACATAAATAATTGCACATACTTATAAATATTGCTGTTTTTATGTTTTCTCGCCCCTCTCTTCTTGTTCTTGATGGCTCACTTTGTTCTCTTGATTGAAGACGCCCCTAAAAATTACTTTGCGGACGCAGGTTTCCCACACGTTGTATGGGAAAAGGATTTA
>JADHVE010000008.1 GCA_016784195.1 Candidatus Woesearchaeota archaeon
GGCTTATAAGAAACTTTTACTTTTTCTGTTACTCTGCCTTTATCCTGCTTAAGAACTCCTGCTAAAATTTTTACAAAGGTTGTTTTTCCTATGCCGTTTGCACCTAAAATGCCTGTAACTTCATGCTTGTTGATTTCACCTTTTTCTGCAGTCAATTCAAAGCCATCCATCTTTTTTTGTATATCTTCCCATGATGTCAGCACATTTTCGGTTATTTTTTTTACCGGGGGCTTTTCAGTGAATTTTATTTTTGAGTCTCTGAACCTTACATTTTCTTCTTTTAAGTATCCTGAGAGGTAGATATTGATCCCTGTTTTTGAGGCTTTTACTCCGGAAACAATGCCGTAGCAGTTTTCCCTGCCATACATTAAATGTATCAAGTCAGTCATATAATCCATAATTATTAAGTCGTGCTCTACCACTAAGACAGCAGTTTTTTCATCTGCAAGGCTTCTTATGAATTTGCTTACTTTAATTCTTTGCTTGATATCCAGGAATGAGCTAGGTTCATCCAAGATGTATAAATCAGCTTTTTTTAAGACTGTTGCAGCTATTGCTACGCGCTGGAGTTCTCCTCCTGATATTGTTTTTATATCATTGTTTAGGATTTCTTCTATTTCCAGTAATTTTGATATTTTTTTTAATTGATTTTTTTCATCAACCTTTTTTAGCAGATCCTCAACTTTGCCTTTTGATGTTTTTGGAATTAAGTCAACCTGTTGGGGCTTGTAGCTTATTCTTATTTTCTTGTCTTTGACTTTTTCAAAAAATGACTGTGCTTCTGTTCCTTTGAAGTATCGTATTAACTCATTGTAATCTGCTTCTTTTTGTAAATTGCCTAAATTCGGCTTTAAGATCCCAGCTAAAATTTTAATTGCAGTTGATTTTCCAATTCCATTGACACCTAAAACTCCAACTACTTTGCCAAAGATTGGTGTTGGAAGGTTGTATAAGTGAAAGCCGTTTTCTCCATACTGGTGAATTGGTGTTTTTGTTAACTCTTCAGGCAGGTTTATGATTGATATAGCTTCAAACGGACACCTGTTTGGGCAGATACCGCAGCCGTTGCATAGGCTTTCACCTATCTTAGGCTTTCCATCCTGCTTTGTGATGCATTCTTTTCCAGTCCTGTTTACGGGACATACTCTGATGCAGAGATAATTCCCGCAGCCTTCTGGATTGCATTTGTCTTTTTCAATAATAGCTATTCTGGTCATAAACTAAAGAAGGAAAGTTTTGTTTATAAATGTTTTATTTTTAAAAGCTCTAGGAGAGATTTGCTAAATGGTGTCGTAGTTTAAGAGTCTTTCTCAACTCATACTTCTTAATCCACAACGAGTTAATTCACAGACCTTAGCTTCAATATCAAAAAAAGCTGCAGATGCTTCTGGAATAGAAGGAGTATACAAAAAAATATCTGGATAATCATCTATCATCTTATCAATTGTTTTATTTCTTCCAAGGTCATATTCATCCATACACATTTCTATAAATACTTCATCATCAGGAGGTTTAATACATGGTTGTAAGGTATCAGAAAAAGGAATTTTATAATGAGCAGGAATTGCAAGACTCATTGCACCAATAGATTCCTTATGTGACATAACAAAAACTATATCATGTTCTTTAAAATATCCTTCAATCATAGGAATTACTTTTTTCCCATATTCAATTGAAGCATCATACGTGCCATTCCCTCGAGGGTAAAACATACTTTCTTCTTCAATTGGCAATTCCAAACCAAACTTCTTCTTAAATAATTGTCGAAATATGTCACAAGTGTCATAAGTTCTCTCTTCCGGTGATGCAACTAACTTATATCTGGCATCTTGGGGTAATCTTGGTTCAATTTTTTGATGTAAACTCCTTATTTGTGCTATTCCATAATCTGTCAATTCACTCCAGTTATGATCCCCATGCCTAATAGCGTATAATTGTTTCATGGGAAGAACTATTCTTGTTACTTTAAAAATATTCCTATCTTGATTACTTCAAAGTAACAAAGAGCCTCGGAAGGGATTTGCACCCTCGACCTGCAGCTCTCTTGAGAATTTACGAGGCTGCCGCTCTGCTAGCTGAGCTACCGAGGCATACACTTAAGAATTATTTAATGTTTTTAATAATTTCTTCTTTTGTCTTTAGTTTTTTCTGGCATCCAGGGCAGATGTACTGATTTTTGCCTTTGATTTTTATTATAGCGCCCACTACCTTGTTAAGGAAGGTTTGTTCTATTTTTTTACTGCAGATGGAGCATTTCATTAATGATAGAGATTTTAATGAGAATATTTAAAGGTTTTTAAAATAAGTTTTATAAATGCACTTAATTAATCAACAAAATAAAATCTAATGGAAATCAAAAATACTTCCAAATTAAAGAAAATGGCCAATAAAAAAACAACCTGGTTTGAACGTGCTATATTCCTTTCATGGTATTGTGCTAAAGGGGATTGTAAATTCTGCTATATGTCTACGCAGAAAAATCTGATTAAAGATCCTAAGAATGCGAGGAGGAGTTTTGAATCAATATTAGCAGAAGCTTTTTTATGCAAAAAATTCGGATGGAAAATTGAGTTTCTAAGCGGAGGCTACGAGTCTTTTTCTAAAAAAGATATGTTGTTTTTAATAAAACATATTTATAATATTTGCAAAGAAAGATTGTGGCTAAACATGGGGGTTTTGAATAAAGAAGAATTAAAATTATTTAAACCCTACATCCAAGGAGTTTGCGGGGCTGTTGAATGTGTCAATCCAAAAGTACATAAGGAAATATGCCCTTCAAAACCCATAAAAGAAATAGAAAAGATGTTTAAGGCTTGTGATGAATTAAAACTAAAAAAAGCAATAACTATAATCTTAGGAATAGGTGAGAAAGAAAAAGACATTCCACTATTAAAAAAATTCATTAAAAAAAATAAAGTAGATAAGATTACATTTTACAGATTAAAACCTCAGAAGAATACTATTTTTGAAAATAAGAAAACCATAACCAAGGAATATTACGTTAAGTGGGTAAAAGAAATCAGAAAAGAGTTTCCAAAAATTAAAATTACGATAGGCTCATGGTTAAATAATCTGGATGAGATTCATCTATTATTAAATGCTGGAGCAGATGCTGTTACTAAGTTTCCTTCTATAAAACTGTTTAATTCAAAATATGCAAAGAAGATTGAAAAAGAAGCGAAAAAGGCAGGCAGGAAATTTAAAGGAACATTGACAGAGATGAAGAAAATAAATATTGATGAGATTGATGAGTTTAAAATAAAAAGAGCACGAAAAAATGAAACCTTTTTTGTGCCACAGAAATCTTCGATTTCCATGAAATTAAAAAAGAAAATAAAGATTAAATTAAGGGAGTATATTAAGAAGATGGAAAAGTGATTATTCGTACCTAAGCGCATCTACAGGCTTTAATTTAGAAGCCTGCCATGCAGGAAGTAAACCAGAACCAATTCCTACTAACAATGCGAATAATAAGCAGCCTATTGTGAGCCATAAAGGAAAAGAAGGTCTTAACATAGAAAGGCCAGCAGAAGCTGCTATTAAGCCTCCACCTTTTGCAATTAAATAACCGAGTATAACACCTATAGTGCCTCCTGTTAAACCTAAAATTCCAGACTCTACTACAAATATGGAGAGTATGAACTCGTTCTTTGCACCAATTGACTTCATTATTCCTATTTCCTGAGTCCTTTCAAGTATTGATGTGTACATAGTGTTTGCTATATTGACAGCAGCAACTACCACAGAAATTAAAGCAATTAGAACAAGTACCCCGTTTAATATTCCAATTATATTGGTGAATGTTTCTAAAACATCTTCAAAAGTTTGTATTGTAAAATCTTCTTCACCTTTTTTTTGCCCCCTATGTTTTCTAAATTTTTCTTCTATTTTATCGGATAGTTCTCCTGGATTTTGATTAGGAGCTGCCCTTATGTAAACATATTCGAATTCATTTTCATCAAATATTTCTTGAAATCCATCTTGAGTTAGATAAATGTTAGCATCATCTCCAGGATTTCCTATTTCTTCATAAAAACCAATTACTTGAACTTCAACATCATTAATTTCTACCCTATCTCCTGTAGAAATAGCTTTTTTGAATAATCTATTTGGAATTGTATAACTATAACCTAAAACTGTCTTTAATGTATCACTCTTTTTTAAAGATCTACCATTCATTATCTCAATTCCACCTAACATTTCTTCTATTAATCTTTTTTCTTTGCTATCTGTTGACAATCCAATAGCATAACTATATTTTTCTTTATACTCTTTGAATTTTATTTTTGCAGAAATAATTTGCATTCCTGAAAGTTCATCAATTCCTTTTATTTTTCTAATAAACTCCAAGTCATCTTCTGTAAATAAGATGTTACTTGAGCCAGGAGCAGCAGTAAGACCTCCGCCAGGCATTAAAAATATTTTATCTGTCCCCATCTCCTCCCCAAAATCATTCATGTATTTATTAATTCCTTGGCCAAAACTGATTAAAGCAAAGATTGCAGCTATACCAATTAAAATAGAGAGAATTGTAAGGAAGCTTCTAAGCTTTCTTGCCCTTAAACTCGAAGTCGAGTATTTTAGTATGTCTTTTAACATTTTCTTCAAAAATCTTAAACCTTACTCATTTGTTTGAAAATCTTGTATTTTCAAATCCACGATAAATGCTACGTATTTCTGGGGTTCCAGACATCTTTGATTTCTGAGAACCACAAAAATCTTTTTGAAATCAAAGATTTCCAAGAGATACCAAAAATCTATGATTTTTAAGCATCTTCTATTTTCTTTGTATTTGTAAGTTTTATCATTTTTTAGATCTGATTGCATCAACAGGGTTTAATTTCGAAGCCTGCAAAGCTGGTAGTGTTCCAAAAAATGTGCCTAATACAAATGAAAACAAAACAGAGCCTATGAACAGGGTGGGAGTTATGTGAGCTGCTATGAGGTTTGATCCTAAAGCAAGGCTTCCTATAGCAGCCAGACTTGTGGCCAATAAATAACCAGAGATAGCTCCTACTAACCCTCCGATAGAGCCTAAAAAACCAGATTCAATGAAGAACAATAAAAAAATACTTGAATTTTTTGCACCTATTGATTTCATTATTCCTACTTCTTTAGTCCTTTCAATCACAGAAGTATACATAGTGTTCATTATACCAATTCCTCCAACAAGAAGAGAGATGCCTGCAATAATATAAACAAATATCTGTATTCCTAATAATACGTTGTTTACGTTTTCTAATATGGAGGCAGGAGTCTGTACTGAAAAGTCTTCTTCACTTTCTTTTACACCCCTTATTTTTCTTAATTTTTTTTCAATATCTGCTTGTATCTCATTTATATCTCCATTTTCATCAAATCTCACAGCAATTATGTCATATTCCCCTTTGTCCCTGCTAACTAAATTTCTGAGGTCAGCATCATTGATAAAAACAGCAGAGTCAAGCTGGAAATTTCCTTTTTTTTCAAGGATTCCAATAACTTTATATTCTACATCCAGCAATTCAATTTTTGAACCTGATTTAATTGGTTTTCCAAACCCGTTTTCTTCTTCAATGAAATTTGCTCCAAGGAAAACAACACCCGAGTCACCATCTTTAAGAAGCCTTCCTGTTTGTGCTTCCATGTTCATCAAGTGTTCCATCAGTTCTCGGTTTTCTCCATCAGGCATACTAACTGCATAGCCAAAGCCAACCTGATTATTGAAAGCTAGTTTTCCTGATTCCAGGATTCTTCCAGCAACACCTTTTACTCCTTGGACATTCTCTATTGCATTCAACTCCTTGTCTGTTAAAGGATTAACAACACCAGTTCCCGGAGGGCCAAAACCGCCTGAAGCAGTAACTGATATGATATCTGTTCCTAAGAAACTAAACTGGGAATTTATGGTTTGCCTCAGGCCTTCTCCTAATCCGATTAAGGCTACAACAGAAGCTATGCCTATAAATATCCCAATCATAGTAAGCCATGACCTTAGCTTCCTATTTTTCAGATTTCTGATAGAAAAAATAAAAAGATCTTTAAACATTTTTTATGGCTAAAATAATTATTTCTTTTTACGTTTTCTCCATCTTCTATAGATAAAGAATCCCCCTACCACTACTAGGATTATAATCATGAAGCCAAATGTCCCGTTTCCGTTAATTAAACCAAACTTCTTGGCTTCTGATGTGTCATATAGGGGAAGTTCAAGATTTATCGAGTCTGCATATTTTTTGTTGTTTGAATCCATATATTCAAGAGTTAATGGAAGGATAATTTTCTTGTCTTTTGTGTTTTTTACAAATGCTGTAAAGTCTGCTGTTCCATAGTCATCTGAGTCAATATTTCCTACATAGACTTCAGCCGGAGAAATTATTTTGTGGTTGTCACTCTCTGCTAATCTTACATTTAACAGCTTGATATTACTCACTCCTTTGTTTACTATCTTAATTGTTATTTCTCCTTTTTTTCCTGCCTGGTGTATTGTAGTTGAATCAATAATAGTTGATAAGTCAGGTTTAGAGCCAATGATAATTCCTATTGTGCTGTTTCTGTTGTAGCTGTTTCCAAGATTGTCATAGTAGCTGTACTCTACTGGAACTTTGTAAATGCCTGATTCTCCATCTGGCTCGCCTATCAAGTCAAACATTACTTTAGCATTTTCATTCTTACCTATTCCATCTATTACTTTTTCGTTTGTAGAGCCAATTGGAGCTAATGGCACTCCGCCTAATTTTATCTTTACCCTTACTTTTTTAAGAAGAATCTCTGCTATATTGCTGAAGGTGATTTCAACTGTTGCCTTTTCTCCCGGGATTATTATTTCAGGGTTAGTTACTACATTGTTTAAGAGAAGTATTGCATCGTAGGGCTGGATATTTACTCTGAATTCAGGCATGGTTATCCATCCTTCCCCTTTAACCCTGTATCTCAGCTTTATTTCACTTTCTCCTTCTAGGGCATCTTTGTCAACCCTTAACCGGTATTTAACAATAATACCTTTATCCCCTTTTTGCCCGGAATTAATGGAACCTATACTTTTTACTGCGCTTGTTCCAGGATCTAAAGAAAAAGGATATTCGGGCAAAATTTCTGTTTCTACTTCTTCCGCTGTTTTGCTTCCGTTATTCTCAAATTTAAACCTTACATCTACATACTTGCCAGGCTCTGCCGGGTCAGGCATCTGGTTAATGAAGTGTACTCTCATAATATGGTGTGTTTCTATCGGCGGAGCTGTAATATCTCTTGCGCTTACAGTACTTGCTATTAAAACTAGTATTATCAATCCAATTATATTTATTTTCTTCATTTTTTATTCACCCTTCTATTTTTTACTCTTAATTATAACCCCATCTTTGAGGTATTCAATCCGTTCAGCATGTTTTGCTAAACCAGCATCATGTGTTACCATAACTATAGTTGTATTTTTTTCTTTGTGTAGTTTTTCTAAAAAATTCATTACATTTTCACCGGTTTTTGAATCCAGGTTTCCGGTTGGTTCATCCGCTAAAATAACTTCAGGGTCATTTGATAATGCCCTTGCTATTGCTACCCTTTGCTGCTGGCCTCCTGAAAGCTCAGTCGGTCTGTGGTACATTCTTTCTACTAGGCCCACCATTTCTAATAATTCTTTTGCCTTTCTTTGCCTTTCTTCTTTTGGAATGCCTTGGAATATCATCGGCAAAGTGACATTTTCCAGAGCTGAGAGAGTATTTATCAGGTTAAACTGTTGAAAAATAAATCCTATTTTTTCCCCTCTTATCTTGGCTAAACTTGATTCAGGCATTTTTGAAATATTGTGCCTTTCCAGATGTACACTTCCTTTTGTCGGTATGTCGAGACAACCTACCATGTTCATGGCAGTGCTTTTACCGCTGCCTGAAGGCCCCTGTATAGCGAGAAATTCCCCTCTTTTTACTTCTAAATTCAAGCCGCGGAGAGCATGAACTTCAATATCACCTACCTTGTATGTTTTCCATACATTTTCTATTTTAATGATGATATCTTTTTTCATTTCTATCCTCTTTTTTCAGCTTCCTGAGACATTTTTTCCAAGTCTATTCTCCATTTTTCCAGAATTATCTCGAAGTTTTTTACTTGTTTATAATAGTTTTCTAAAATTTTTAACTTCTTTTTTGATTTATCATCTTTGACCTTTTTTTTGAATTTTTCAATAATCGGAGGCAAAGAAACTTTTATAGAGCTTACAAATGATTCCTGAGCTATTCTTAACTTTTGTATGTTTAACTTCACAAGGTTTTTCTCCACGTAGAAGAAGACTTTTTTTGTTTTAGGCTTTTTTCTTCTTTGTACGATTCCGACGTTTCCGAGTATTTTTGCAGCATTTGAGACTGACGCTAGGCTGTATCCGGTTCTTTTTGCTATTTCTTCCATTGCCAATTCTTCAGGTTCCAGATAGAGGATAGCAAAAATTTTCATTGTAATGTCCTTTAAGCCATAGGCTCTACCTATTCTGCAGAAGAATTCTATTGCTTCCTGTTCGAGTTCTTGCATTTTTACTATGTTTTGAAATTTCGCAATTTTTAGTATTTATTAAAAGTTGTAAAAGCTTATATATAAATGTATCTATTATTTTTTCCCATTAGGAGTTCTACCTCTAACCAATTGTTTCAAGTTCACAACTGATTGTGCTTCTGATTGTATACTATTGGCTGTTTTTTGTTGGCTAAAGTGCGAAATAATTGCCAGATAACACCAAACAAACCAATTGAGATAAACTTTAAATATAACTTGTTAATCTACTAAGCTTATGGGAATGGATAAATCAGAAAAAATTAAGAAATTTATGGTATTTTTTATGGCTTTTGTTATGATAGGAAGCATATTTGGAGTTATGTTTTTTGGATATAATGAAGAGACCAATGAAGTGAAATACAATGATTTGGTGTTTGTTCAGAAACAGGACTTATGGTCTACTAAATTAGACAATAAAGAGGTGGCGTTTAATTATCTTCCTGATGATACTAAGGACATTAGCCTAGGCAATGATGTTTCTGACAGGTTGGTTAATGCTCTTGAAATTGATTTAACTTCTGAGTTCAATGACAGCTTTAAAGAGCAGATTGCTTTGGCAGAACATTATCTTACTCTCACATTGGATAATCTTAATATCTATGTAAGGATGGGATTCACAGCAGAGAATGAATATGGTATGGATGTAATCACCTGCGAAGATTCTATCCCTACTGTGCCTGTAATCTATTTCAGGGAAGGCAATGAAACAAAAGTTTATTTAGAAAACAATTGTATTATTGCAGAAGCTGAAGGTGATTTTGATATCCTGAGAATAAAAGATTTGTTATTGTACTATATTTTAGGCATATTGAAATGAGCAAACAGAAAAGATTAAGGGAATTGGAAGAGAGCTATGAGTCTAAGGTAATTGAAAGAGAAGAATACCTGAAAAAGAAAAAAGAGATTGAAGAAGAGCTTGAAGAAGAGCTAAAAGAAAGTCCAGAAGAAAAAAAAGAAGCTAAAAGCAAAGGTTCGGATAAGATACTTCTTATAGGGATTGGTCTGGTTATTTTATTATTTGTTGCTATACTTTTTATTCCTAGATTGATGAAAGAACCGCCTAAAACAATAGAAGATTGGCATCTATTGAATATTCAGGGCAAACTTAAGCCAGAGCAGGGCTATATGTACAAAGACGCTTATAGTTTTATTAATTTAGATGGTTTTTGGTATACCCAGCTGACATCCCCTTCAGGAAAAAGATTGTATAATATGGCTTTAAGGTACAGCCCTAGTGACTTGGAAGATATACATGTTTTGGGTTATCTAAACACAGATATATTTAACAACGCTACTGATTATTATGTAACTTTTAATCCTGCTGGCAGTGATTTCAGCCATGTGGCTTTGGCTATTTCTGACTTTAACCAGCATATGATTAATGTTTTTGCCAAGAAACCAATTGCTGCCTGTGATAAAAATGAAACAGAGGTCTGTGAAGGCAGACCGATAATAACTTGCAATAATACAAATAAAATTACATTATATATTAAAGAAGCAAATAAAAGCTTAGTCAAGTATGATGGCAACTGTGTTACTGTGGAAGGTAATGGCTTTGATTTAGTAAAAGGTGTAGATAGAGTTCTTTACAACCTGTATGGTATAATGAAGCAGTGATTATATCTCTGTTACTCCACTCTCACCTACAACAACAAGCCTTATTGCCAATCCTAACTTCAATAATGCAGAAATTATTACCATATGTTCTTTGCCGTTTCCTGATATGAGGTTAATGGCTACTTCTATTGCTTTTATTTTTCCTTTTAATTGCTGTTGGATATCTTTTATCAATTCAACTGCCGGCTTTTTAAAATCAACCACTATAAATTGGGCATTATCTGCCTTGAAATTTTCTTTTCCAAAATCATTTGTTATAAGAAAAACATTATCCCATGATTCTTCTTTTATCAGCCTTGCAATGTAATTCCAGGAGCCTTTCCCTGACGATAGGCAAACTATTAGTTCTGTCATAAAAATAGAAAGATTTAAGAATTTATAAAATTATTGCAATGAGGTGATAAAATTGATAATTGTTAATACAGATAAAATAGAAGGCAAAAAGATTATTGGGGCATTAGGGTTAGTCAAGGGAAATACAATAAGGGCGAGATGGTTTGGAAGGGATATTGCTGCCGGCTTAAAGACTCTTATTGGCGGAGAGATAAAATCATATACTGATATGATGACCAAAGCCCGCGAACAGGCAATAGACAGAATGGTTGAGGAGGCAAAGAAACTGAAAGCAGATGCTGTGATAAATGTAAGGTTTACCTCCTCAGAAGTGATGCAGGGAGCATCTGAAATCCTTGTTTATGGTACTGCTGTTAAATTAAGATGAATTTAATAACTATCCCGGAGATTTTTGATATGCTTGTTATGAGTTTAGCAGTTGGCTATATATTTTCAGGATTTCTTGGAAGATTTAATAAACCTGCTGGAGATTATGATCCTCTGAAGCAGTACAAAAAGAGTTTTGGTTCTAGCAATTTAAAATTTGCAATTTTAGTGACTGCTCCTGCTATCATACTACATGAACTGGGGCATAAATTTTTAGCTATAAGCTTTGGGATGGAAGCCACATTTAATGCTGCTTATTTTTGGCTTGGTTTAGGTGTTTTATTAAAACTGATGAATTTTAATTTTATTTTTTTTGTTCCTGCTTATGTTTCTATTATGGGTACTGGAACTCCGCTGCAATACGGCTTGATCGCTTTTGCAGGCCCTGCTGTGAATCTGATTTTATGGTTAGGTACGTTATTTATTTATAAGAACAGGCTGATAAATAAGAAGTATAACTCTTTGCTGTTGTTAACCTCAAAGATCAATATGTTTTTGTTTATATTTAATATACTTCCTCTGCCGGGTTTTGATGGCAGCAAGGTTTTTAGTGGTTTGCTGCAGGCAGTTTTTTAACCTATAATCAAAATTTTTCGGGTATTTGAAAATCCACAGAAATTCCGAAACCCGCGGAAATCTTTTATTTCCTGGGTCTTGAAATTTCTAAAGAAATTCCAAAACCTTTATTAATAGTTCTTTTCCCCATGTTCTAAAGGTGGTTTAAGTATATGGAAGAGCATACTAAAGGGCAGATAGAAACAAAAAAGCATTCTGAAGAAAAGCATAAAGAATCAAAAGAAGAGTTAGAACATCCAAGAGAGATAAAGGTAGAGAAAGAGAAAAAATCTATTCTAATGACTGTTAAGGAGTTTTATAATTCTCAGTATAAACTATTGCTGATCATACCATTTATACTGCTGGCTTTTAGTTTAGTGTCTATTGGCTTAAAATATGCATCCACTGGGGATTTTATAAATAGGGATGTTAGCCTCAAAGGGGGTGTAACTTTAACAATCACAACTACTGAGAAAATAGACATTAATGAGATAGAAAATATATTAAAAAATAAATTTATAGAAAATGATATTGAGGTTAGAGCTTTAACTAAGCTTGGAGCGCAGGCCGGGATAATAGTGGCAGTAGATATAGAAGAAGGTGAGTCTGATTCTTTACTGGAAGAAATCCAGAGAATAACCGGAATAGAATTAACCAAAGAAAACTATACTGTAGAAATTGTAGGAAGCAGTTTAGGAGCGAGCTTTTTTAGGGAAGTAGTTGTAGCACTGATGATTGCTTTTATTTTTATGGGTATTGTTGTTTTTCTTTACTTCAGAAATTTTATACCAAGTACAGCAGTGATTTTAGCAGCATTCTCAGATATTGTTGTTACTTTAGCTATTGTAAATTTTTTAAATATAAAATTGAGCACAGCGGGAATTGCAGCTTTTTTAATGCTTATTGGCTATAGTGTTGATACAGATATTCTGCTGAGTACAAGGGTATTGAAGAGAAAAGACGGTACAGTCTCAGAGAGAATATTCGGGGCTTTGAAAACAGGCATGACAATGACAGTAACTACTTTAGCCGCTATAATTGTAGCTTTGGTCTTCACCCAGTCTGAAACAATAAGGCAGATAATGGTCATATTGCTTATCGGCTTGTTTGTTGATATAATAAACACGTGGATACAGAATGTCGGGATTATAAGATTATATTTAGAAAGAAAACAAAAAATAAAATGAAAAAACTTCGTTTCACAGAAAAATTCCAAATGGATTTTTGGTGTCTTGGAAATCACTCTGTGATTTCCCAATATTTCAATCATAAAAATCCGGAGATTTTTATAAAATGAACTACAAATTAAAGGCAATATTTACCAATCTAAGGGTCTTGATTTTAATAGGCTTTATTGTGATGGCCTTAGTAGCTATTTACCCTAATCCTTTTGTAAAAGGTGTTGCCATAAGGAGTGTATTGACCAACAGCTCAGCAAGTTTAGCAGACATGCCCCCTCCAAAACCAACAGGAACGCCAATGAGCAAGGAAAGAATAACTGCAATTAATAATCAGCCTGTAGAGACTGTAGAAGATTATTATTCTATTGTAACCGATCTGAGAATAAACCAGAGCGTCCAGATAAAAACAAACAAAGGGCTTTACAGATTGACTGTAAAAGAAAAAACAGAAACAATAGAATTGAATGAAACAGTGATGAAGGAAATTGAGGAGACAATTAAGGTAAATGAGACAATAAACGGAACTGTAAAAGAAGTAAATAAGACTATTAAAAAAACAGTTGAGGTTCCTAAGACAAAAAAAATAAGCTTAGGTGTTGAAGATATAGGATTAAGAGTTTATGAAGCTCCTAAGTCTAATATAAGGAAAGGGTTAGATTTACAGGGTGGGACCAGAGTTTTGCTGCAGCCAGAAGAAAAACAGAGTAAGCAGGATTTAGAGATGCTGATGGATAATATGAAGCAGCGCCTGAATGTTTATGGATTGAGTGATTTGACAATAAGAGATTCCGGAGATTTGTCAGGTAACCAGTACATAATTGTGGAGATAGCTGGAGCAAATGAAGAAGAAATCAGAGACTTATTGGCAAAGCAAGGCAAGTTTGAGGCTAAGGTAGGGGATGATACTGTTTTTAGTGGCGGTAAAGACGTAACTTATGTTTGTAAATCAGCAAACTGTGCTGGAATCGACCCTAGTGGATGTAATCAGAATCAGGGCCAGTGGTTCTGCAGATTTAGGTTTTCAATTACTTTAAGCCCTGAGGCAGCAAAAAGACAATCAGAGGCAACAAAAAATTTAGAAGTTATAAAAGAAGGCCAGAGCAGTTATTTAAGCGAACCGTTAGTTTTGTTTTTGGATGATGTTGAAGTAGACAGATTAAATATTGGTTCAGATTTGAAAGGCAGAGCCGTTACTGACATTGAGATATCTGGCTCCGGATTTGGAGCTTCCCAACAGGAAGGTGTTTTTGACTCTTTAAGTAACATGAGGAAACTTCAGACTGTGCTTGCTACAGGCTCTTTGCCGGTTAAATTAAATATTGTTAAGATTGATGCAATAAGCCCTGTTTTAGGGGAGGAATTTGTTAAAAATGCTATGCTGCTTGGAGTATTGGCTTTGGCAGCAGTATTGGCTGTTATCTTTTTAAGATACAGGAAATTAAAGATAGCAATACCTTTGGTTCTAATTTCTGTTTCAGAACTAGTGATTTTGTTAGGAGTTGCTGCCTTAATTGGCTGGAATTTAGATTTAGCGGCAATAGCAGGAATAATAATCGCTATTGGCATAGGAGTAGATCACCAGATTATCATTACAGATGAGACTTTAAAAGGGGAAACAAGGATGATATTTAACTGGAAAGAGAGGATAAAAAATGCGTTTTTTATAATAATGGGCTCATATTTTACAACTATGGTAGCTATGATTCCATTAATCTTTGCAGGAGCCGGCTTATTAAAAGGGTTTGCAATAACAATGATGATTGGAGCAAGCATAGGTGTGCTTGTTTCAAGGCCGGTCTATGCCAGATTAATAGAAATGTTATTGAAAGAGTAAACAATAAAATTTATAAAAATTTAAAATTTAATAAAAATTATTCAATAAAATAAAATTAAATAAAAAACAACCAATAAAAAAATCATTAAAAAAATATCAGTGCTACACAAACAAAATCATGACTAGTTGTGAATGTGGTCATGTCTTTTTATTTTAAATTTTTAAAATTAAAAAAAATAAATAAAAAACAAATCTAAGAATACTCAGATAATCATGCGTGTGTACACAACTCCATGGTTTAAAATTAATGGTAGAAAGATAATTTAAAATGACAACCAAGCTTTGGGCCCTAATCTTAATGTTTTCTCTTACCTTTCTTACATCTGCAGCCCAGATTTTGTGGAAATTTGGAGTAGACAAAATGACATGGGATTTATTTTCTTTGGTAACAAATTGGCAGATTATCTTAGGTATCCTGCTTTATTTAGTTGCAGGTGTTTTTATGATTGTAAGCTTCAGAGGCGGAGAAGTGTCTGCGTTATACCCTATTGTTGCTACAAGCTATATATGGGTCAGTTTTTTATCAATCTATTTTTTAAATGAAATCATGAGTATGTTTAAGTGGATAGGGGTTTCGATTATTTTTTTAGGGATTGTGCTGATAGGCTATGGCAGCAATAGGCAAAAAGTTTCTGAGAAAGTAATTCGGGCAGAAGGTGAGTTTATACCTAACTAGCAAAGTAAAATGGCAACTCAATTTTGGGCAATTGGACTGGTAATTTTAGCAACTCTTGTAGGAGCATTTGGGCCTATACTTCTTAAAAAAGCATCAGCCAGAAAACTTTCTAAATTCAGTTCATTAGTAAAGAATCATTATCTTTTTTTTGGAGTATTATTATATGGGTTAGGCACTTTGCTTTTTATTCCGGCACTTAAAGGGGGAGATTTATCAATATTGTATCCATTTGTTTCGTTAAGCTATGTGTGGGTTTCACTTTTGTCAGTGAAGTTTCTTGGAGAAAAGATGAACAAATACAAATGGTTGGGAGTTTTGTTGATAATTGTTGGAGTCAGTTTTATTGGCATGGGCTCTTAGTTTATTTGGTTAAAATGAAAAACACAATAATCTTATCATTAGGCGGCTCAGTTATTGTTCCTGACAAAATAGATGTTGATTTTCTAAAAAATTTTAAAAAGCTAGTAATTGAATTTGTTGAAAAAGGCTATAAGTTTGTTATTATCTGTGGCGGGGGCTCTACTGCAAGGAAATATCAAAAGGCTTATGAGGATGCCCATGGAGAAGATGAAGAAGTGATGGACTGGATTGGGATTTCAGCAACGCACATTAATGCTTTTTTATTAAGGACGTTATTTTATGAGATTTCTGAAGAAAAGATTATCAATGACCCTACAGAGAAAATAAAGTTTAAGAAAAAAATATTGTTTGCAGGAGGCTGGAAGCCTGGATGGAGCACGGATTATGATGCTGTGTTGCTGGCAAAAAATTTAGGAATTTCTGAAGTGATAAATATGACTAATATTGACTGCGTTTATGATGGGAATCCTAAAAAGTTTAAAGATGCAAAACCTATCCGGGAAATTTCATGGAAGGAGTTTCAGAAATTAGTCGGAGATAAGTGGAAAGCAGGTAGCAACTTTCCATTTGATCCAATAGCGGCAAAAGAAGCTGAAAAATTGAAATTAAAAGTTGTTGTTTTAGGAAAAAGCCTAAGCAATCTGAAGAATTTATTAAATAATAAGGAGTTTAAGGGTACAATAATAAAATAAGAAGCTATATCTTTCTATAAGCTTTCCTAAATGCTTTTTTTGCAGTTTTCTTTCCTGCTTTTTTCAGTTTCTTCTCTAAAGCATTTATTTTCACCTTTAGCTTCTTTATCTGCGGCTGAGAAACCTTGCTTACCTTAGCATGTATTCTTTTAGCCTCAGCTTTGCTGAATTCTCCTATTCTTTTGCTTTCTTTTCCGGCTTCTGCTAAAACCTTTTTTAGTATTTTTCCACTGTCTTTTGAACTTATTGCTCCCTGCTTAACCAAAGCTTTTATTTTTTTTTGAGCTGCCGATTTGGTTAAGGTTGCCGCCCCTAAACCTAGCAAAAAAGCCTTTTTAACTATTTCTTTCATTTTTTCACCTCGTTTTTATTATCTTGTTTCTTTTAATATTGAAACAAATAAAATGAATGCAAATGTAGCTGCAAATGAAAAACTTAAAAATGAAATTATTGACAGGTTAAATATTTTAAATCCTACATCAACGCCTGTTGTTAAAGCCCCTGTTATTACAAATGCAGTTATTAACAAACTGTAGGCTATTCTATTGCTTGAACGGTCTATCTCAATGGATAATCTTTTAATATCAGTATCTGAAATATCAACTTTTATTGTCCCTTCCTCTATTTTTTTAAATATTTTTTCAGCCTGGTCAGGAAGCCTTTCTGCAAATTTCTTTAGTTTCAATGAGTTTTTTACAAAAGAATTGACCATAGCAACCGGGTTAAGCCTCCTCAACATCAAGTTTTCAACAAAAGGCCTTGTGCTTTCTATCAATTTGAATTTTGAATTATATTTCAGGCCAATGCCTTCTAAAGTTATCAGTGTTTTTCCGAATAAAACAAACTGCACAGGGATTGCCAGCTTATGTTCCATCGAGATGTGAAGCACTTCTTCTATAATCCTGCTTAACTTTACATCTTCTACGTTTAATGATTGCAATGGCTCTATTATTGTCCTAAGCTCTTCTTTAAAGCCAAGGATATCCCCGTTTTTTTCCATGCCCATGTCTATCAGCGTGTCTGTAATCTTATCTACATCATGAAAAACAAGGCCATACAGCAAATCAGTTGATTTTTCCTTTAAATCCTGGTCGAACCTTCCTACTATGCCGAAATCAACAAAAGCAACTTTATTATTTTTTGTTATAATAATATTTCCAGGGTGAGGGTCAGCATGAAAAAAACCATGAAGGAAAACCTGAGTTAAAACTGCATCAAAACCTTGTTTTATTATGAAGTCAGAGTTTACTTTTCTCTTTTTTAATTCCTTTTTCAGTACTTTAATGTTGTTTAATTCTATGCCGTCTATAAATTCTAAAGTGATTATTTTTTTTGTTGTATACTGGTCATATACTTCAGGTATTACTATATTTTTATCATCTTTGAAGTTTAAATAAAATATTTTTGCGTTTCTTGCTTCAAGCACAAAGTCAAGCTCATCTTTTGTCCAGTTTGCAAATTCCTTTACGATATTTACTGGATTGTACTTTTTTACTTTTTTAATATGATTTTCCAGCAAGGAAGAAATATGTAGCATTATCTGTATGTCTTCCTGCATTATTTCTTCTACATTTGGCCTTTGTACTTTTACTGCTACTACTTTTCCGTTTTTTAAAACTGCTTTGTGCACCTGGCTTATTGAGGCAGAAGCTATTGGCTTTTTTTCAAATTTAAGAAATATCTCTTTTAGGGGCTTTTTGAGCTCGCTTTCAATAATTCTCTCAACTTCACTGAAAAGAAATGGGGGTACTTCATCCTGTAGCTTTTCCAGCTCTCGGATGTAATTTTTTGGGACTAAGTCAGGCCTTACGCTTAAAACCTGTCCGAATTTTACAAATGTAGGGCCTAACCTTTCCAGGGTTTTTCTCAGCCTGACTTCAGGAAGCATTACTTCTTTTTTACAGGGCCTTTTAGACCATTGCTTAGGGGTTAGCTTTCCTTTTAGTTTTATTTTACTTATTAAATAACCAAAGCCTTCTTCAAGAAGGACGAGCAGAATATCATCAAACCTTTTTAAATTACTTACCTCTTTTTTGAATTTAAACATGTTCTTTACCAGATACCTGTTTATTTATAAATTTATCTGGTTTCTTTTTTTACCCATCCTTCATATTCCTTGCCTGATTCAATATTAAACTTTAAAATGCAGGGTATTTCATAAGAATGAATTTTTTTAACTTCTTTTTTTATTTTTTCAAAGTTCTTGTCAATTGTTTTTGCCAATATTACAATTTCATTATCATCCACTATCTTTTTATTCCACCAATACATACTTTTAATTGGAAAGATATTAGAGCAGGCAATCAGCCTTTTTTTAAGCAGGTGCCTGGAGATTTTAACAGCTTGTTTTTCATCTTTGCAGGTTATATAGGCAGATATCATTTTGTTAACTTATTTGTTTTGTAGTTTATTAATTTTTTCTTTTGTATTTTTTATTGATAATAAATACATTTATATATCAAATATTTATGTTCGTTTAAATCCGTCTAAAATGAGTAAAAAAAAAGAGGTTTCAGTAAAATATGAATTTCATAAATGGAAAAAAAAGCTTTTGTACATTGACATAATCTTGAGTGTTGTTGTAGTGATATCATTAGGTGTGTTCAAGCCTGATTTAGTTGTGATTGCTGCTTTCTTTTTAATCATCCCTTACTTGCTGTTAACTCAGAGAAAAGCTTTATTGTATCATCTGATTGTGGCTTTTTTTATTGCATTATTGTGGATGCTTATTGCAAAAAACGAATACAGCTATAACAGCGGCTTTATAACTATTGCAGGATTTAGCTTATATCCTTTGTTTTCATGGACACTAGGCTTATTTGGGTTATATTTTATTTATTCACATTATGAGCATAAATTAAAAAAACAGAAATTCATTCAGAAATTAGGTCTTTTTATTTTATTTTACTGGCCCTTGCTTATTATTGCAGAATCTGTTGCCTACCATATATTCAATATTAAGAATATTGCAGCTGCTGCGTATAGTGGATTGCCATTCTGTGATTGTATCCATGCTCCGCTATGGATGCAGATATCATATTTCAGCTTAGGAATAATCTTCTTTTTGGCTTGTTATAAGCTAGGCTTGGAAAACCCGCATTTTAGGGCTGTATAGTGGAAAACACAAAAAATTGATTAAACAGTGGAAAATCTAAAAAAGACACCCAGAAATCAAAAGATTTCTGGTACCAGAAAGGTTTTCGAGGTTTGCTGAAGCAAACAATAGTTTGTTTTTTCGAATACACGCGAAAATCGGAGATTTTTGATGTCCTGAAAACATGGAGTTTTCATGATAATTGTGAAATTATCGATTAATTATTTAGTTCCGCCACCATAAAATCAAATAATTTAAAAAACAAGTAAAAATACTGTTCTGTTGATGGCAAAATACATATTTTCAAACCTGGTAGGCAGTTTTGCTTTTGATGAGAAGTTTAAGGTAGTTGATAAAATATTATTTAAAAATTTATCCGAATATAAAAATAAAGACAAATCTGAAAAGAGATTGATAAATAAGTATAAAGATGCTAAAAAAGCTGATGAAAACCAGTTAAAAAAGATATTATTGTTTTTTAAAAATAATCAATATTTTAATGAATTTTATAAGAAAAATTTATTATTAACCAAAGAAAAGATTAAAGAGTCTGTTAAAGATGATGTTTTGATAATCCAAACAATAAGCAATATTGAGGATATTGATAAAGTAATAAACATGCTTGTTAAGAGGCTAAGAGACTGGTATGCATTTTACAATCCGGAATTTTCAGAGAGTATAGAAGGCCATGAAGATTTTGTTAAGCTGATTCTAAAGAAAAATAAAAAGGAGCTGTTAAGGGAAATCAAAGTAAAAGAAGAAGAGAGCATGGGCGGAGATTTTTCTAAAGAAAATCTAGAGCCAATCATGAATCTGGCTAAAGAAGTTAATGAACTGTATAATTTTAGAAACAAGCAAGGAGAATATTTAGAGAAGCTAATGAAAAAAATATGCCCTAGTATGGCTGAAGTAGCAGGCGTTTTAATAGGCGCAAAGCTGATTGAGGTGGCCGGCAGCTTAAAGCATCTGGCAATGCTGCCTGCTTCTGTAATACAACTGCTTGGAGCTGAGAAGGCATTATTCAGGCATATAAAGAACAAGAAAAACCTGCCTCCTAAGTTCGGTGTTTTGTTCGAGCACAAGTTCATACAAAAGAATTTTAAAAATTCCGGGAAGGCTGCAAGGACACTGGCAGACAAAATATGTATAGCAGTCAAGGTTGATTATTTTAAAGGTAAGTTTATAGGGGATAAGTTAAATAAGGAATTAGATGAAAAGTTTAAATAAAAACAACAAAAAAATAATTAAAAAACAGAACTAAAAAATACCCTCCCTGTTGTATGCACGTAAAATCACTTAATGGTAAATTAATAATAAAAAATTAATAATAAACAATTGATATAAAATGAACAAGTCCAACATTTTTGAAGTTTTTGAAGATAAAAGAAGAATCTATACAATTAATCTTATTCCCGGAAAAACTGTTTATGATGAGAAGCTGGTAAGAAGAGGTGGGGTTGAGTACAGGGAATGGAATCCTCGGAAGAGCAAATTAGCAGCTGCGATTTTGAGAGGATGCCCTAATATTTTTATAAGGAAAGGAAGCGTTGTTTTGTATTTAGGCAGCTCAACAGGCACAACCGTTTCGCATGTGAGTGATATTGTTGGAAGAGAAGGCTTTATTTTTGCCATGGATTTAGCTCCAGTTGTGACCAGAAGCCTTGTTTTTGTTTGTAAATACAGAAACAATATTGCTCCTGTTCTGGCAGATGCAAATAAACCTCTGGATTTTGCAGATAAAATCAGTTCCGTAGATATTATCTACCAGGACATTGCACAAAAAAATCAGCTGGATATTTTTTTAAAAAATATAGATTTGTTTTTAAAAGATGGGGGTTATGCTTTGTTGGCAGTAAAGGCAAGAAGCATCAATGTTGGAAAAAATCCAAAAGATATCTTTAGGGAGATAAAACGAGAGCTGGAGAATAACCTGATTATAATTGACTACAGGGAATTAGAGCCTTTCCAGAAGGATCATTGCATGTTTGTTTGCAAAAAGAAATAAGGGGTTAAATCACTCCTGATCTTCTAATCGTATTACTTTATTTTTGCATCTTTTGCATAAGCCATGCTTTAATATTCTTTTTGCTCCGCAGTCAGCACATTTTCCTACTTCCACATTTGCCACATTTATCACCTTTATAGTTAAGTAAAATATAGAAAACTCCAAGAAAAGAGTTTTTATATTAATCTTGGTAAAAATAAGTTTTATTTAAAGATTTTGTTTTATTAATTCTTCATAATTGCTTCTTGATCTTTTTAAAACATCCTTATGCAAGCTGTTTCCGTTTGCGTCCATTGTGACCAGAGCTGGAAATTTTTCTACTTTCAGATGCCATATTGCTTCAGGCATTCCAAACTCTTTTTTGTAAATATTTATTACTTTAGTTATTCTTTCTGCAAGCAAAGCTGCTGCTCCACCTACAGCATGTAAATAAACACAATTATAATTCTTGCATGCTTCCAAAGTTTTTTCTCCCATGCCCCCTTTGCCGATAATTGCTTTTATCTTGTAATCTTTTATTATGCCGGCTTCGTATGGCTCCTCTCTTGCGCTTGTAGTGGGGCCTGCCGCTATTACCTCATAAGAATTATTTTCTTTTTTAACAATGGGACCGCAATGATAAATAATCTTGTTTTTTAATAAATTTTTAAATTTCTCTGAGTCATTTTCAAATAAGAACTTATGCGCCATATCGCGGGCAGTGAACATTTCCCCAGTTATAGATACCTGATCTCCTGCTTTCAGTTTTTTTATTTTTTCTTTTCCAATAGGTGTTTTTAATTCTATCATCTTATTCAATAATTTTTTTATTATCTTTAATAATCAGTCTATATCTTCTACATGCCCAGCATGTAAAAGCAACAGCAACAAAAAAAGATGCTGGATGGCGGTGCTGTATGGCAGCCTTTACTCCCAGAACCGTTGTTTTTCCACCTAATCCCATTGGTCCAATTTCCAATTTGTTTAGTTTTTCTAATAAGCCGATTTCCAGATTGTTTAAAGTTTCATTTCTGTTTTTATCATCTAATTTTCTGAAAAATTGTTTTTTAGCCAGTTTCATACATTCATCTGCTGAACCTCCTACTCCTATGCCTACAATTGTTGGGCTGCAGCCTTTTCCCTGGGCTTTGAATACAGCATCAACAACACATTTTTTAATTCCATCTATGTCCCTGCCAGCATTTAATCCTGTATCAGGCAACTTGTACAACATTCCGATATTTTCAGATCCTCCTCCCTTTAACATTAAATCCAGCTTTAAAAAATCTTCATTATGCTCTTCAAAATGCATGACTGGAAAATTAATACCTGTATTGTTTTTAGAATTTTCATTAGTTAATGGATCCACTGCATTGGGCCTTAAGGGAATTTTTTCTGTTGCTATTTTTGTCGCTTCTGTTATAGCTTTTTTTAATTCTTTTTGAGAAATATCATTATTATGATAGATATAAAAAATCGGAGTTCCTGTGTCTTGGCAGAGAGGTATTGAGCCTTTTTCAGCAATCTTTATATTGTCAGTTATGCTATTTAGAATGTAAAATGCAATCGAGGTTTTTTCTTCTTTTTCTTTTGCTTTGATAATAGAATCTTGTATGTCCTGGGGAAGCTCAGTTGCAGTTTTTTTGTAAAGCTCTACAATAGAATTTGTTAGGCTGAGGTTTTCCATTTTTTGACATAGAGCATAAAATGAAATAAAATTATCTTGTAACTCCCATCTCTATCGCTGTTTTTTTAACGGCTTCAGATATTTTTTTAACTACCTCTTTTTCAAATGGGTTTGGGAGAATTTTTTCTGCAGTTGGATTTTCCACGCAGCTTGCTAATGCATTTGCTGCTGCTATTTTCATCTCGTTGTTGATAATTTTGGCGTTTGCATCTAATGCTCCCCTGAATACTGCCGGGAATGCCAAGACATTGTTTATCTGGTTGGGAAAATCACTTCTTCCAGTGCCAATTATTGCTGCACCTGCTTCTTTTGCCTCGTCGGGCATTATTTCAGGAACTGGATTGGCCATTGCCAATATTATTGGATTAGGATTCATCAGTTTTACCATATCTTTTGTCATGATATTGCCTGCAGAAACCCCTATAAAGGCATCTGCACCTTCAAGAGCTTCTTTTAATGTTCCGGTTATTTTTTTTGGGTTAGTTATTTTAGATATCTGCTGTTTTGAGTAATTCAAATCAGGTCTCCCTTCATATATAATGCCTTTGCTGTCGCATAAAATTATTTCTTTTACAGGGGTGCATATCTTTTTGTCTACGTTGAAGCAAAGCAATAGTTTTGTTACTGCTGTTCCTGCTGCACCTGCTCCACTTATTACAATCTTTAAATCCCCTATTTTTTTGTTTAAAGCCTTTGCTGCGTTTATCAAGGCTGCTAATACTACAATAGCTGTTCCGTGCTGGTCATCATGAAAAACAGGAATTCCAATATCCTGCAGAGCCTCTTCAATTTCAAAACACCTTGGAGCAGAAATATCCTCCAGGTTAATTCCTCCAAAACCAGGCGTAATTGCTTTTGTGATGCTTATTATTTCATTAACCTCCTGCGTATTAAGGCATATGGGGAAAGCATCTACATCAGCAAATTCCTTGAATAATGCGCATTTACCTTCCATAACAGGCATTGCAGCTTCAGGGCCTATGTTTCCAAGGCCAAGTACAGCAGAGCCGTCAGTGATAACTGCAACTGTATTTTTTTTTATAGTGTATTCAAAAACATCAGAAGGATTTTCATGAATTTTTTTACAGACTTCAGCAACTCCTGGAGTGTACGCTAAACTTAAATCATAGTTATTTTTTATAGGGACTTTTAATTTAATTTCGAGCTTTCCTTTTTTTTCTTTATGTAGTCTTAGAGCTTCTTCTTTTATGTTCATATAGCTTCCTTTAGTTTGTGTTGTAAAATCTGAGTTGTTTTATAAATCTATCTTTGTTTTATAAGAAGTTTTAATGTACACCTCTTAATTTTTCTGTTGCTAAAACTTTTTTTATTGATGTGATGTACAATGCGTCGCGCATATTACATTTGTAGTCTATGCAGGCTGTTTCCATCTCGTTTGCTGATCTTATCATAACTTCTTCCAGCTTTTTTCGTACTTCTTCCAGACTCCAATAGTAATTCATTGAATTTTGTACCCATTCAAGGTAGCTTACTACTACTCCTCCAGCATTTGCAAGAATATCCGGGATAACAGATATGCCTTTTTTATCCAGAATACTGTCAGCTTCAGGAGTTGTTGGCCTGTTTGCTATCTCTAAAATGATCTTTGCTTTTATTTTTTCTGCATTTTTTATTGTTATCTGGTCTTCCATTGCAGCAGGAATAAGTATATTTGTGTTTAGTTCGAGAAGCTCTTCATTAGTTATCTCTTTAACATTCGGAAAACCTTTGAGGGTTCCTTTTTCTTTTTTGTATTCTATAACTTTTTCAATCTCAAGGCCATTCTCATCATAAATTCCACAGTTAGAATCGCTGATTGCTACTATTTTGTGCCCCCAGTCCTTCAGAATTTTTGCAATATTGCTGCCGGCATTGCCTATACCTTGTATAGCTACTTCTGTTTTTTCCGGGCTTAGATTTCTTGTTTTTAGAAATTTCCTTAAGACAAAAGCTCCTCCTAAGGCTGTTGCAATATCTCTTACCTTGCTTCCTCTAAGCTCTATTGGTTTGCCAGTTATAACTCCAGGAGAACTTGCCTGCCTTATTTTTTCATACTCGTCCAGCATCCAGGCCATAATCTGGGGATTGGTATTTACATCCGGAGCTGGGATGTCCTTGTCTGGGCCTATGAACCTATATACTTGCTTGATATAAGCCCTGCTTAGGTGTTCTAACTCATTTTTTGATAGTTCTTTGGGATTTACAATTATTCCTCCTTTTGCCCCTCCGAACGGAAGGTCTACCACAGCGCATTTTAATGTCATCAAAAAAGCCAGGGTTCTTACTTCTTCAATGTCTGCTCTTGGATGAAACCTTATTCCCCCTTTTGTCGGTCCGCGGGCATCATTGAACTGAACTCTGTAGCCTGTGAAGATTTTTGTTTCCCCATTATCCATAGGTACAGGAAAGCTGAATGTTAGACTTCTTCTTGGCTTTGTTAGTGTATCAACCTCTGCTGTTGAAAGGTTAAGAATTTTGATGTATTTATCTATCTGATTTTTACAATTTACACATATATTTTCTGGCATAGAACCTCACCTTTTAATTTTTTTATAGCATCAAGTGTTGAATCTTATTTTTGTCAAAAACCACTCCCTACTTAAAGAATTTTTAGATTATTAATAAATTTTTTGCTTAAAATTGAAAATGTTAATAAAGAAATAAAATAATCTGTTAAATATCTTAAAAAGTCCATTAAAAAATGCCAATAAAAATTTACCAATTATCCAAGCCAATTAAAGATAAATAAAAAAAATTCAATATAAAATAAAATCATAAAAAACTCATTAAAAATTATTAATAAAGAATATTTCACTAATTCAATTAAAAAATGAAAATAGTATAAAAAATGAAACAATTATTGTTTGGAACTGCAGGCATACCGGTAAGTGCGAAAGGGTCTGGTACATCAGAAGGTATAACAGAAGTCAGAAATCTGGGATTAGGTGTAATGGAGCTGGAATTTGTCAGGAACATAAACATAACAGAACAGAAAGCTCCTGAAGTTAAGGAAGCTGCAGAAAGAAACAATATCGTGTTGACATGCCATGCTCCTTATTTTATCAATTTGAATTCAAAAGAAAAGGCAAAATTAAAAGCAAGTATAGGGAGGATTTTGAATTCTGCGAGAATTGCAAATTTATGCGGGGCTTATTCTTTCTGCTTTCATCCTGGTTTTTATATGGAAGATACAAAAGAAAAAACTTTTGAGAACATTAAAAATAACATCAAGGGAATTGTAGATATATTAAAAAACGAAAATAATAAAATATGGGTGAGGCCTGAGACCACGGGCAAGGGAAGCCAGTTTGGTGATATTAATGAATTAATTGAGATAAGCTCTGAAATTGAGCAGGTTTTGCCTTGTGTTGATTTTTCTCATCTGCATGCTAGATCCAATGGGAAGTTTAATAATTTTGATGAATTTTCAAATATTTTGGGATTAATAGAAAAAAAATTGGGGAAGAAAGCTTTAGAGAATATGCATATCCATGTGGCAGGGATTGCTTATGGAGATAAAGGAGAAAAGCATCATCTGAATTTGGAGCAGAGTGATTTTAGGTATAAAGAATTGATGAATGCTTTGAAAGATTTTAATGTTAGAGGTGTTTTGATTTCAGAAAGTCCCAGCATAGAAGGGGATGCTTTGTTGATGAAGAAAGCTTATGATTCTGCTTAATTATTTTTCTCAAGCCACCGCTTGCCGGCGTAGATTAAGGGAGTATCCAAAATAGCGACTACTACTTTTGCAAGCCAATATGGAATAATAATCACAGAATATATTGAAAAGATAGTGAACGTTCCATCAAACAATTTCGGAGAGAAAGCAATCAATACCCAAATAGAACTATCTACAAACTGCCCAACCATTGTTGAAACATTATTCCTTAGCCATATCAATCTGCCTTTATATTTTTTCCTAAATGTGTGGTAGATTGCAACATCGACATACTGGCCAAAGAAGAATGCTAGGATTGATGCAATTGTAAAGCTTACTGATAAGCCGAAAACTGTTTTATATGCAGAATTAAACGTGGTATACCACTCATTTGGTACTGCTCCTGGTACGGCTAAAGAAAACACCTGCCATAACAAAACTACAATTAATGCAATCAAACC
>JADHVE010000073.1 GCA_016784195.1 Candidatus Woesearchaeota archaeon
AAAACAGAAAATTGATTCTGAAAAAGGATTTGTTTTAATAGATGTAAGAACAGAGAATGAATACAGTGAAGGGCATATAAACAATTCAATTCTGGCGCCTTATGATGAATTAAATGAGCGGCATAAGGAGATTAATCTAGACAAAAATGATGAAATAATTGCTTATTGTAGAACTAAAAACAGAAGCAAAATAGCTGCGGAAATACTTAAAAGTTTAGGCTATGTGGATGTTACATATGTTTTAGGTGGAATGACTGAATGGATGGAGAATGGTTACCCAATTTCAAAATAAAGTATATGAATCCTGTAAAAAAGTTCCGAAAGGAAAAGTAACTACGTATAAGGCTATAGCATATAAATTAAGGACAAAAGCTTACAGAGCTGTGGGTACTGCATTGAATAAGAATCCCTATGCTCCAAAAGTTCCTTGTCATCGTGTTATTAATTCAAATGGAGATTTAGGCGGTTTTGCATCAGGGATTAATAAAAAGATAAAACTGTTGAAAAAAGAGGGTGTTGAGATAAAAAATGGTAAAATTGATCTAAAAGAATATTTGTTTGAATTTAATAAAAATCAATTATAAAAGAAATAAAAAAATTATTTTTATTTCTTAACTCTTTTTTTCTTTTTGCCTTTTTTGATTTCCTTGTCCAGCTTTAATTCATATAATAGCTCTTTATACCTGTTTCTGATAGTGACTTCTGTTACTCCAGCAACGTCTGCTACTTCCCTTTGTGTTCTTTTTTCTCCGTGCATTAAGGCAGCCACATACAAAGCAGCAGCTGCTATTCCTGTTGGACCTCTTCCAGAGGTGAGCTCTGCTTTTTGAGCCTTCTCAAGAATTTCTATGCTTCTTGACTGTGTTTCCGCAGACAGCTTTAGTGCAGAAGCAAACCTGGCTATGTAATCAGAAGGGTTTGAAGGCAAAATTGTTATTCCGAGTTCACGGGTTACAAACCTGTAGGTTCTTCCGATTTCTTTTTTCTCAATTCCAGAAGCTTCGCTTAATTCATCCAAAGTCCTTGGAACCTCATGCCTTCTGCAGGCTGCGTATAAAGCTCCAGCTACAACAGATTCCATAGATCTTCCCCTTACCAAACCTCTTTGAACAGCTAGAGTGTATATTCTTGCAGACTCTTCTTCAACAGATTTGGGAAGCTTTAAGTATGAAGATACTCTTTTAAGCTCTGCTAAGGCTAATTTAAGGTTTCTTTCTATTGCTGTAGAAATTCTGTATTGCCATTTTCTTAATCTGAAAAATTTGTTCCTTTCCTTTCCGCCTAATCTGAATAAATCAGCTTTTTGGCCTACTTCAGTTCCTAATCCCTGGTCATATTGAGTATAGGTCATAGGCGCTCCGCTTCTTCTCTTCTTTGCGCCATCATCAGAATCAAACTCACGCCATTCCTGGCTGAAATCTACCATCTTGTCTTCAATAACCAAGCCGCAGTCTTTACAAATTACTTCTCCACGCTCTCTATTCCAAAATAAGTTGATACCGCCGCATTCAGGGCATTTTTTTACTAGTTCTGGCATTATAAATCACCTATCCAAATTTGTTTTATAATTTGCAAGCTATTTTTAGAGGTATGTTCTTAATCAGGTTATTACTGTAGAATTTCATGTATTCATATACCCCCAACCAAAAAACTATGCCAAAAACCACTAGCCCTAAACAGATTTTATAAATCCTGGAACATAATGGTGGTTTTCTAGCACAACGGATTCAACCAAGATTACTAATCTGAGATGGACTGAATTCCGTTGTTTAAATAAATTTGTTGTAATATAATTATCCAATCACAACAAAATTTATAAAGAGGAAGATTATCTGATATATAAAGCTTTCCCTTTTTCACGAGGATTATAGTTTTTGTTAAAATGGCAGATCCAATCCCCAAAGAATTATATGATATTTTAGCTTGTCCCCTATGTAAATCTGATTTAAAGTACACAAAAGACAAAAAAGGGCTTATGTGCACCAAATGCAACAAGAAATATCCTATTAAAGAAGGGATACCAATATTATTGTCGGAAAACGCTGAAAAAGGGGAAGAATAAGATTATTTCTAGATATAAACCTTTAATGATTCTTTTAAAGCTTTTTGTTTAGCTTATTATGCTTGAATATTCTGCCTAGATTATACCCAGCAAGAACAGCAAGCAATATACAGACTATTTCTCCTATAAATTTTTCAATCATATCATACTTAGGAGGTTTAGTGTTTAAATAGTTTGCTTTACCTTAGGGCTTTGAGGTACTAAATAAATATACTAGATAATTTACAATATTAAATAATTAGTATCAGGGAGGTTATAGCGTCTGGAGAGTTCTATTAAGTTCGTAAGAACCTTGAAGAACAGGAATAAATGGGATCGGGGCTGTATTTTTAGTTTAGTTGTTAACTTAGAAGTGGTTACATAAACGGAATATTTTTAAATAGTATCTCAAGTCTAACCCAATATGGAAAAAAGAATAATTAAGTTTCTTACAAGAGAAAGTATAGAAAGGCTAACTCTGGATCAATTAAATCAAAAATTAGATGATAATATGGATGAAGAGTCAGCCCAGATGCTTCGAATGGAGAGGGAAATGGGAAATAAAATAGATGAAAAGCCTCAATTCTATGATTTATATCAAAACTTGGAGCCATTCTATGATCTTAGGATTGGTTTTCTTACGCATATGGAAAAGGTATTTGAACAAATGCCCAAAAATAGACAATTAACGATTGTAGATGGTGGATGTGCTACAGGACTAGATACTTGTTTTCTTGCTTTAGAACATCCCGAGCATATATTGAAGGGATACGATAATCAAGAAAGGAGTATAGATTTAGCAAAAGAAAGGAAAAAAAGGTTAGGATTAAAAAATGTCAAATTCTATGTAGGAGATCATACTTCTCCAAAACCAGAAGAATTAGATTCAGTCGATATTTTGATTTCTAAAATGGTTTCATGTGATAATGGATATTCAGTACAATCTACGACAAAAACAATTGTGCATTCATCGCCAAGACTTAAAAACCCGGGTTTATATGTTTTTGCTGGAGATATGCAAAAATATGCTGGGCATTTATCTGAAAATTTAAAGAAGAAGGGCCTTACGCTCGAAATGACTCAAACAATATATTCTTCTCCCACTTGGGGTTCTGCTTATAGCCATATATTCAGATACGATGGTGGTTCTACATAATTTATTAAATATCCTGGTTATTATCTCCTAATTATTTGATTCTTTGGTAACCCATATATATTATGGATTAAGTGTATTCTAAAAAGCTTTTCAAAAAATTAAAAAAAGAAATAAACTGATTACTCAGTCTTCTTTTGGTGCATCTTCAGAACTCTCTGGTGCATCTTCAGAACTCGCTTTTGCAACATTGCCAGCTTTTGGGCCTTTGTCTCCTTCTTCTACATCAAATGTAACTGCATCGTTTTCATTTAGGATTGTGCCTTCATTTAATCCGGAGTTGTGAACAAAATACTCTTTGCCATCTTCACCAGCTATAAATCCAAATCCTTTCCCTACATTAAAAAATTTTACTGTTCCTTTCATTTGTTTTACCTCGTATGTTAATTATACATAGTGGAAACTGTAATCATTTTTAAATGCTTCTGTTTATATTGGTTAAACAACAGGAAATTTCAAATAAATAGCTTAGCAATAAAAAATGTTTAATAAAAAAGAGATGGGATAAATGAATAAAAATCAAGATTAAGTCTTGAAATTATTAAACTGAAAATTAAAAGCTCTGCGGAAGTTTTTAAAAAGCAGTTCATTCTACTAATCGGATCTGAATAAGAAGTATGCGGGGAAGAGGATTCGAACCCCTGTAAGCACTAAGCTAATAGGTGTCTTTGTGATTATTGCCTGAATAAAGCTAATCACACCTAAGCCTATCCCGTTTGGCCACTCCGGCATCCCCGCAATGAGTGTAGCGAATAAAGAGGCCCGTGAATTCGCGAAGCGAATTTTAACGTGCCCCCCATCGATATAATTTGTTATGGTTTTTTGTTTAAAAATTTATCTATTCCTTGAACTGTCAAAATCTGGGCACCTAAGGGTAAAAAAATGATTAGACAAAAGTATGCTAAAAATCTGGAGATAATAAAATTTTAACTTTGATTTATTTCTTCTTCTGCCAGTTATAAGAACGCAATTTTGCAGACTTTCCAAAACCGCATGAGCTGCACTGCTTTTTGCTCATATGGTATGTCCTTTTACCGCATCTTCTGCAATGTATCATATTCTTCTTTCCAGATTTCTTGCCCATTGATGGTGTGCCTTTAGTCATCTTAGAATTCTTACTCTGGCGATATTACTGTTATCGTGTCTCCTCTTAGAAAAATAACGCCAAGTTTTCTTTTTACTTCTCCGTTTTCGTGTTCTTCTGCATCTTCCAATACAACATTGATATGTATATCAAATGCATTTAGCTTTCCTACATACTGTCTGTTGTTTTTTAACTCTACTAATACTCTTTTGCCTCTCGCTTTGTTCAAGGCATCCAATGGTCTAGAAACTTCCATGATAGCACCCCTCAAAAAATTTAATAATAATATTAGTATTAATTATCTATATATAAATGTTGCTATTAATGACGAGATTTTGGATTAAACAATATCTTACGCACTACTGTCCTCGAGGTTTTTCTTTATGGATAACCCGAAACACACCAATTTTATAGAAAAAAAGAATATCCCTACTGCGCACCACTACTTAAATTAGAAATATATTTAAATAGCCTAAATTTCCTGATTATTATGGCAATTTCACAGGCAAGATCCAAGAAAAAACAAACTGGCGCTTTGTACAAAGATTACAGGAAGAAGAAAAAGCATGAATTAGGCAGACTGCCGTCTTTGACTAAGCTTGATAAAAAAAGAGCATCTAGCATAAGGACAATGGGCGGCAACAAAAAAATAAGATTGTTAAGCGTAGATACAGCCAACTTATTTGATTCAAAAACAAAAAAATACGAGAAGGTTAAGATAAAAACAATTTTGGAAAATCCTGCCAACAGACACTTTGTAAGAAGAAACATCATGACAAGAGGCACTGTAATAGATACAGAAAAAGGCAAAGCCAAGATTACATCAAGGCCGGGCCAGGATGGAACTGTTAACGCTGTTTTGATTTCTTAGGTGTTTGATTATGTTTCCAATAGGAAGTAGATTTAACAGGAAAATTAAAAGCTCCATAGAGCGTGTTAGGTTTATAGCTGAGAGATATGACTCTCTAGAAGGTCTTATTTCTTTTCCTCCAGAGCGTTTAGAAGCTGATATTTATCACGGAAG